>NZ_JBWXGC010000016.1:0-19670 GCF_059900865.1 Lactobacillus sp. XV31L
TTAAGCGAGTTCATTGGAGACTTCTTTCTAGAATTAGGTTGGTAATTACATTCTATCAGAGAAGTCCAATGGACTTTTTTCATTTTCTAATCAGCGCAAGTGTTCAACTTCATTTTACAATTTACCAAAAGAAAAATGATAAAACTATTCATGACATAAGAACATGCCTTATCCATTATTCTTTTCGCAGAAAAGTTTTAAAAACGTAGGAATACTTATTTTGAGTGTCTGGACAGTGGTCTACCTGCCTAAGCAACTCAAACTTGCTGTAGTCTAGTGACGGCATTACCGTATCTGCTTTAAAAACTGCCCGAATTTCGGTCTTTTCCAGGCAATCTACCTGCTCTTTTAAGGTCTGAAAAATCGTGGCACCTCCAATTACACAAATCTGCTCGCTTTGGTGGTCACCCAACCAGTGGTTCAAGCTAGATAAAGATGAAATAACTGCAACTTGCTCATTGCCTGCATATCTTTGGGCTAGTTCGGCTTGCTTGGTCAAGACAATATGCTGGCGACCAGGAAGAACTCGGGGCAGACTCAAAAAGGTTTTGCGCCCCATTACAATTGGGTGCCCCATGGTCACTTCTTTAAAATGCCTCATATCTGCTGGCAGGTGCCAGGGCAAGTGGCCTGCCAGACCAATTTGATGTTTTAGATCTTCTGCCCATACATAGGTAATCATTCTGCCACCTCCAATCAATTATATCGCTCTTTGCTTTATGCTTGGACTAGTATGCCCAACTTCTAAGCAATTCTTGTTTTTTAGCCAGACCAGGCTTATTTAATCTTAATATGCTATAGTAATTAGGTGCAAAATACCGGTAGTGAGGAGAAATTAGAATGAACAAAAAAACTGATCAAGTTACCGAAGAAAAATATAATCAGATGAAGCAGACAGAAGCTGATCTAGTACGAAATTTACAGGCTGTCGTCAAAGACCCTGCTAAAGAGGCCAGCTTGAGTGATGCGATTTATTCTGATCACAAGACCTGGTTAAAGATAATTATGCCCAACTATTCTCATCAAATTCACTTAGGGATAGTAAAGGGCTATGAAAATGACGAGCGCTACCAGTCATATTATGACGACAAGGCTGGTAAGGGTGCAACTAAAGTCTTAATTAAAATTATCAAAGACCATCTCCAAAAATAAAAGGTGAAGTTTCCCTATCAACAGAGAAAACTCACCTTTTTATTTGTCACCTAGCGAAACCAATGAGGGGAATGGTCGCTAAAAGCCAGTTCATCTTGCTGAGATCCAGAATATATGTGAAAAACAGGGTCAAATCGGCCTCTTCTTGGACAAGGTCTGCCGCAACATCACTGGTGCAAGGAGCGTGGTGACAATGATGACACCGATTATAGTGGAGTAAGCAGAAGCTGCCAGCAAGTGATTTTGCAAACCGATTTGAGCAATTACTAACGCCATCTCGCCGCGCGAGACCATGCCTGAACCAACGACCAGTGCACTGGCGTTGGAATAGCCCGCAAACCGAGCACCCAGGCCTGCACCGAGCAGTTTAGACAGGATGCTGCCAGCAAGCAGCACGATAAATAAGACAGCATTAGGGATAATGCCAGTAAGCGTCATTTTTAGACCAATACTGGCAAAAAAGATTGGAATCAAGCTGCTATAGCCAATGACTGTAAAATTATGCTGCAATTTTTTTCTGGCGGACGTACGGCTGAGGGCCAGACCCACAAAAAAAGCTCCAATGACATTGCTCAATCCCGTTTTTTCTGCGCCCCAAGCAGCCAAAATAACAATAATCAGGCCAACCAAAGTCTCACTTGCAGGCAAGGACAAACGTTTTGCCAGATGCATCAATCTTGGAACTGCCCAAACGCTAAAGGCCCACAGTACTAGCAAATAGATTGCTTGAAATAAAAGCGTCACAGGCAATTGCTGGCTCTGACCGCTTCCCTCCGTAGCCACGCCAGCAAAACTGGAGGCCACGCTCAATAAGACAACTGCTAACAAGTCATCAACCACAGCAGCTCCAAGGATCGTCAACCCTTCCTTGCTTTCTAACTTGCCCATTTCCTGCAGTACAGCTACGGAAATTGAAACCGAAGTCGCAGCAAAGGTAAGACCCAATAAGAGACTTTCAAGCTGGGAAAAGCCAAAGCAAATTCCAGTAATATAAGCGGTGACAATCGGAACAATCATCCCCCAGACTGCCACTAGCAAACTGGGGCGCCAAAGTCTTTTTAAAGTATCTAAATCGCTTTCTAAACCGGCAAGAAACATTAATAAAATGACGCCAAAATCAGCTAGATTATTAATCAAACTGCTAGCTTGAATCCAATTCAAAATTGCTGGCCCAATCACTACTCCTGCCAATAATTCGCCAATAACAGCTGGTAGGCCGCAACGTGCACTAATTTGTCCGCCCACAAGCGTTGCCAGCAGAATTACCAAAATCATGCCCAAATCTTGCATTATTTCCAACTTTCTCAAACAAAAAGACTTCCAAAAATGCCTAGGCAACCCAAACCTAGATGCAATTCTTGAAAGTCATTGACTCCAACCAAAAATATTCTACTTGGTATTATATCATACTAAATTTTACTTGCCCAAATTATAAATCGTGCTCTTCTTTTTAAAAGGTGCAATGCAATTCAAAATATCTAAAAACAGAATTATTCTCTAGTACATTAAAAAATAAGACCGAAAATATTACCCTCTATTCAGTCAGCACCTTTCCTTCATGTGTGTAGCTAATGGCTGTAGGAATAAATTTAATAACTGCTTCTTTCGTGATATTTTTTAAGTTTTTACTGGTTACTCAATCTTTATATTATTTTACTATATGTTTTATAAATATAATATTTTATCGTTTATATTTGATATGATAATATATACATAAATAAGTTTAAAGGAGGTCTTTTTTTGGAAAACGAGAAAATATTGCCCTTGTTGATTGCCAATACGATGGCTTTCATCAAAATGGGCCATATTTCAATTAATGCACCTAATATCGTTAAAATACTTGCATTTTCAAGTGAAACTTAAAGTTAGTTTAAAAGACTAATTTAGACTGGCAAATATCCCTTTGTTATTTTAGATAACATTATTTACGCCAATTTTTATAATACAATGTATACTAGACCTTTGATCTCATTAACTGATAAGACTCTGATAAACAATCTTTATTAATGACTAATACCTTGTCATTAATGTTGCACGATCAAAGTTGCCCCCAAAATTTTTATATACTCACAAGATTACTGAATATAAAATAAACCCCTATAAAAATAACTAGCTAATCAAAGATCGCATATCGAAATAAATTGATATGCGATCTTTTTGTATTTTATTGCTTGCCATTAATTTAGTTAACTTACATTTTAGCCAAAAGCAGCCAATGTCTAAAGAGCCAATCGCCTTGAAGGGATGAATTAGCTAATATGTTATAAATAAGATCGACCAATAAGATTTATTATCAGGTATCGAGGAAACTTGATATGAAACCATTTGAAATAGTGAAAAGATTTGCTAAAAAAGCATCTGAAATTATAAAAGTCAATGCCAGAGCTGGTCAAAGACCATAGACAAAATAAGTTAAAAAATCCTTTATAATCATTGACAAGCTTAACCTAAAAAGACCTATTGCTAAATTCAATAGGTCTTTTTCGTACTTTGGCAAACATTTGGCGATCACCACAATTATAAACACTTATGTATCAATGGCTTATACCTCGAAATTAAGGAGAGTACAGGATTTGAACCTGCGCGCCAAGGAAAACTTGGTTCGCCGGATTTCGAGTCCGGTGCATTACCACTCTGCCAACTCTCCGCAACGCATACTATTATACCGTATTGACCCATTTTTTCAACCAAATTACTAATAAAAATAAAGCATCCCGCATCTTTTGTACGAGATACTTTAAAAGCAAATTTATCCAGCCAAATTTCCCTAATTAGCTCATGATTAACATAATTATGGGCACAACGATGACGAATAAAACTGACGCCGAAACGACAATGTTAGTCGCAAATTTAACGTCGCCATGATAAGTCGTTGCCAAGACTGGCAATACTGCAAACGTTGGCGTTGCTGCTTGAATTATTAGCGTCTTGTAGAATACGGGCACCATAGTCAGACCAACTTGAGCTCCAAGATAAATTAAAAGTGCAATTATGACTGGTGCTAAAACAAAGCGGCCAAGCAAGGTAACAACTACGGACCGATCAAAATTCATATTTTTCAGACCAAAACTACTAAGCATGATTCCAATATAAATCAATGATAGTGGTGTTACTAATGCTCCCACCTTTGACAAGGTCGTGGTAACAAAACTAACCAAGAGATGACTTTGCAGCCAAGGAATAAAAATAAAGGGAATAGCTACGATGAACCCCCAAAGTGGTGCTGGAACCAGGTGGTGCCAGTCCAGTTTGACCTTGTGGTCATCACTAGCCACCGTTGGATCATCGGCAGCAATAATCCAAACACCAACTGTCCACAACATAATCGTGTTGACGATATAGTACACCAGTAAGTAAGGAACAGATATTGTTCCAAACAGGGCTTCGTTGAGCGGCATGCCAATAAAGACCGTATTGGCAAAGTTCATGGCCGTGATCATTAGACCACGACGACCCTTAGGTATTTTCATTACTTTAACAATGAGCCAACTGATTACCAGTCCAATTGTAATACTCAAAATCGTATATAGTAATCCCAGCGATAACTTAGATAATTGTTCTGGCTTAAAGTGATCCATCATCGACATAAAAATTGACGCCGGCAAGGCCACTTGCATGATTATCTTAGATAGAGACTTGGAAAATTTCTCATCGAACCAACCCTTTTGGTTGGCAAAATAACCGATTGCAATCATGATCATAATTGCTAAAACGCTCTGGATCGACGTCCAAAATACTGCCATTTTCTTACCCCATTTCTGATTCAATTTTGAAAAAAGTTCATTAAATGCTTACGTGTTCAAGCCTTGGCAAATCCTTTTAAAGCAGCTAAGGCAAACAAGAGGACCGTTTTAAAGGTTTAATAGTATGCTCTCAACTTCTAGCAGCAATTTTAACTGTAACTAGTTTTTTGCTTCAATACTTGAAGATTTGAAATTTCCGGCTTCAAACTTCATTATGACATTTTTGTTTAAATATTGCAAATTATCAATTATTTTTTGAAACATTAAAAACATTTACAAAATAAAGCTTTAGCAAGCCGTTCTACTGATTTCTTAAAATTTACTCAAACATGGAGCCACTCCACTTATTTCCAAACTGCAATCTGCTAAAATATTGCTGTAAATATATTTAGGTCGGGAGGAAACATTGCTTATCAACATCTGGCTGGCAGCCTTGTCTGCCCTGGTCCTGCTGCTGCTAATTGCTAATATCAAAACTTCACGCCTCTTTAACCTGTTTGACCGCTGGTTGCATCACAAGTTAGTCCGCAGGCATAGTGGCTTTAGCTGGAAGATCATTGCCTTTATTAACGATCCCAAGCTACTCGTTGTTTGGGACGTTTTTCTGGCTAGCTTTTTAATTAATGAAGGGCAGAACTTCCTGGCCCTTTGGGTCTTATTTACCTTAGCCTTTGCCGATATAGTGGGTATTGGGCTTAAACGGTGGATGCATCGACAAAGGCCCTTAGAGCATTCTAGTCTAGAAGAAGGATACAGCTTTCCCAGCGGCCATGTGCTTGGAACGACCGTCATGGTCCTAATTGTTTGGCAAGTCTTTGCAACACGGGGCGGCAGCAGTTTGGCAGTTGCACTAGTTGCAATTTGGCTGCTGGTGGTTATCTCCCGCCTTAGCCTTAGAGCCCACTACCCCTCTGATATTCTCGGAGCCACGACTTTGGGCATCTTTTGCTTTAGCATTTCTCAGCAACTCTTTTCATTCATTATTTGAAAAGGCAGTTCTACTAGTTTCAATTCGCAATTACCAGTATGACTTAAATATTTCATTTCCTACTCCTCAAGCAGCTTCTGCTTGAGCTTTTTTGTGCCAAAAAGGACTGGCTCTGTCGACTGACAACAGCCAGTCCTTGATTAGCATACAAATATTTATATCTTTACTTACAGCAAGCTCATCATCTTACCTACGATATAAATGATCACACAAAGTGCCACAGTATACATTGCACAGTATGGCAGAGCCTTCTTCAAAAGGACGCCTTCCTTGCCATCTAGACCTGTGGCACCTGTTGCAATGGCAATGCTTTGCGGGGAAATCATTTTCCCAGCTGTGGCACCGGCCATGTTAGCAGCAGCCAGCCAGTATGGACTGACGCTAAGTGCATGTGCCGCTTGAGCTTGCAGCCCACCGAACAAGACATTGGCTGAGGTGTCACTACCGGTAATGAAGATGCCCAAAACACCAATAATTGGTGAGATTACTGGATAAAAAGGTCCAGTGATGGCAACAAGGCTCACAGCAATGGTGTCGATCATGCCACTGTAGCTCATTACCTTGGAAAGACCGACAATCGCACAAACAGTCACGATGGTCTTACTCAGTTGCTTGATTGTGCTGCCTAAAATAGAAAACATTTTACGCAAGGACAGCCCCTGAACAGCTCCGCCGATAAAACTCGATAATAAAATCAGTGTACCTGGAGAAGTCAACCAGTCAATATCTACCGGCTTAGGATTGGCGCCTGTATAGAAGTGGAAACTGGTTTTAACTCCGGCCAGCGTATTTTTAATAGCTGGAAACAAGGATGAGCTGGCAATAATTAAAACGAATAACAGGATAAAAGGAAACCAGGCTTTGACCTTGTCGCTAGTAGATTTGCTGGCGGCATCGTCTGTTTTTGCTTCTTTTTTGTTGTACATCTTGGTGACGAGAACCAGAGAGATCAGACAGACAATGGAACCCACGATTGATGGTAGTTCTGGCCCCATGTACTTGGTAATAAATACTTGCGGAACAGCAAAGGTCAAACCTGCAAGCAGTGTCGCAGGCAGTACTCCGTTGCCCTTGAATGATTTCATCCCCTTGCCACCAGTCAAGTAGACTAGGACAAAAGGAATAATAATAATCAACAGAAACAACTGGATGGAAACAAAGAAACCCAGTTGATTAGCTCTAAGACCAGTAACTTTGGCCAAGGTTGTAATTGGCAGACCAATTGCACCGAAGGCAGTTGGGGCCGTATTGGCAATTAAGCAGATAACTGCAGCCTTTATTGGTTCCATTCCTAGCATAATTAAAATACTGGCAGGAATAGCTACAGCTGTGCCAAAGCCAGCAACGGCTTCCAAAAAGCCACCCAAGGCCCAAGCCAGTATCAGGACCAATATTCTCATATCCTTAGTGATGGACGTCAACATTGACATAATTGTATCCATGCCACCAGATTTTCGACTGATGTTGTAAATAAAAACTGCAGATACAATAACGTAAATAATAGGCCATATTGCCATCATTATCCCGTCTAAGCCAGCCGTTAGACTGTCTGGGATGGAAAAGCCAAACCCCACGATGCTCAGTATAATTGCTCCCACAAAGCCAATCACACACGCGAGATCCCCGCGAACGTGAAAAACACCCAGGGATAAAATCAACCAGATGATCGGAATGATAGCGATCACTGTCTTAAATAAATCCATTTTACTATCCTCCAACAAAATTTACTCAATACAACTAACATACTCCCACTGCTTTTTGGGCAAAGAACACCTAAAATTGTACTAGCTGCATTTCAGATTTACCGGCTATCAATCTAACCGCTTACATTATAACATGCTGATTGCTTCAATCAAAGATAAAATTAATATCCTAAAAGTTAAAGTATAATGATATTTATCACAAGCACAATCCAATTTCTTTGCTATAATTGGAAATATTTTCAGGTATGTAGCAATTTTCACTAACTAATTAGCACTTAATCGTTTATCTTAGTATTTATATTTTACATTAATTAAATAAGCAAAATAATTATACAAGCAGATTTTGAAGGGCAATATTGAGTTAGAAACCTTTACTGACAGCCTTTACTTTAAACAATACAAAAGGGCAAGCTTTCAATCCAAAGTTGAAAACTTGCCCTCTATTATAATTTGTTGCTAACGTATATCTTTTCGTTTGAGAAATTATTACAATTAAAATTTATTCATTAATGTCTTTAGCAGTCATCATAACCAATCATCAAACTGCCCTCTTCTGCATAAAAGGTGCAAAGTCCCCGCTCTGGTCGAATAAGCACTTCGGCTTGGGGAAACTGCGCAATAATCTTTTCTCGTAGAGTCATGGCATCTTTTTCGTTGTTACATTGGTCAATGATAACCCGGCCACCTTGATATTTCATCTGCGCCATTAATTTTTGCACTTCTTTGAGTGCCCGCTTCATGCCTCTAGCCTTGGCAATTGGCTCTAGTTTGCCTTCATTGCTTGCTGTACCCACCACATCAATTTTTAATGCTTTGGCTACTTTGGCAACAGCCATATTGACGCGACCATTTAGGGCAAGGTTATGCAGTGATTGCAGCACAACCAATAAGTGGGTATGTGTCTTGTATTCAGAAATCTTCTGTTCCAAATCGACAAAACGCAGATTGCTGGCTAAGAGCCGCTTAATTTCGCTTAAGATGATGGACATTTCAGGACCAGCCGAGCGCGAGTCCACCACAATTATGTGGCTGCCTGGATGATCTTGCTCGTAAATCTGCTTGGCCTGAAAGGCCGATGAAAAACTGCCACTCAAGCCACTAGTAATAGTCAATATAATTGCGCGCTTGCTGCCTTCTAAGGCCTTAAGCCAAGCATCAATACTGGGACATGACGTCTTGCCTTCTTCGGTATTTTGGGCCATGCTGGCAATAAAATCTGCCATATCCAAATTTTCATCATCAATAAAGTCTCGACCTGCAAGTGAAATGGTCAATGGTACAACTGTCAGGGCTGCATTAGACTCTTCATTTGCTCCAGAATCAATAATTAATTTTACTTCTTCCATATTGTGCAACATCCTATCATAGTATAATCTAATTAATTTCAAAAATGTATAGCTTAATCATAAAGCAATTTGCCCGAAAAAGCGACTAAAATTTTTAAAGTTTTTTTACAAATAGAAACCGTTTACAAATGTTTACATAATCACAAACTTGGGATAGAATTTAATCTGTAGAGCTGGAGCATATGCTCCACTTAATGTGTGTGCTAAACTTTTAGCACAGCATTTATTATTTAGGAGGTTTTTAGATGTTAAAATCAGTCATTGAAAATGTTCATGCACTGGAAATCTATGATTCACGTGGCAACCCAACTGTAGAGGCTTTTGTTACTCTTTCAAATGGTGTTGTTGGTAAGGCTGAAGTTCCATCTGGTGCTTCAACTGGTGAAAACGAGGCGGTTGAATTACGTGACGGCGGCAAACGTGTTGGCGGCAAGGGCGTATCCAAGGCCGTTGCTAATGTTAACACCAAAATTGCCAAGGCCTTAAAGGGCTTAGATCCTCATGATCAAGCCAATATTGACCGGGTAATGATCGAATTAGACGGTACCCCTAACAAGGCTAAGCTTGGCGCCAACGCTATTTTAGGTGTCTCAATGGCTACAGCAGCTGCTGCTGCCCAAGACAGCCACCAACCTTTGTACCGGTACTTAGGCGGAACTGACCTGGAAATGCCACAAACTTTCCACAACGTAATCAATGGTGGTGAGCACGCTGACAACGGCATTGACGTTCAAGAGTTCATGATTACTCCTGTTAAGAAGACCTCATTCCGCGACGGCTTTGAGAAGATTGTTAACACCTACCACACCTTGAAGAAGGTTTTGGAAGACATGGGTTACGAAACCGGCTTAGGCGATGAAGGTGGTTTTGCACCTAACATGAAGAACTCAGAAGAAGCTTTAAAGGCCCTTCATGAAGCTATCGTTAAAGCTGGTTACAAGCCAGGCGAAGACATTGCTATTGCCTGTGACTGTGCTGCTTCATACTTCTACAACAAGGAAGATGGCAAGTATCACTTCGAAGGCAAGGTCTTTGACGATGACCAATTGGCTGACTACTACGACAAGTTGCTCAAGGAATTCCCTGAATTAATTTCCATCGAAGACCCATACGACGAAAACGACGTAGATGGTATGATTAAGTTCACTGAAACCCACAAAGACAGAATTCAAATTGTTTTGGATGACTTCATTTGTACCAATCCTAAGCTTTTGACTAAGGCTATTAAAGAAGGTGCAGGCAACGCTTCATTAATTAAGCTGAACCAAATCGGCACAGTTACGGAAACTTTGGAAACCATCCGTCTTTCACGCAAGAACGGCTACAATACGATGATTTCGCACCGTTCAGGTGAAACTGGTGACACCTTTATTGCTGACTTTGCTGTAGCAATCAATGGTGGTCAACTTAAGACTGGTGCTCCTGCTCGTTCAGAACGGGTTGAGAAGTACAATCGTCTGCTTGAAATCGAAGAAGAACTTGGTGCTGGCGAACGTTTAGCTACCTTCCCAGACAGCGTTGACAAAGATTAATTAATAATAATTCATCTTGTTTAAAGGGCTTGCGAAGTTGCAAGCCCTTTTTGTTATTCTTGATTTTAAAACCAACACTATTTGGCAACTAGAATCATATTTATTCATTTATTTTTACAAGTAAAAATACGGTTCTAGATTTAGATATAAGCATAATCTAGTGGAAGGTATGCTTGTTTATAATAAATCATAATATACTGTTTCACTTATTATAGTTATATACTTGTTTAAAAAGTAAAGAATTCTTTGCCATTTACTAATATTACCTTGCACACTTCTTACAATATTGAATAAAGTTTGCTTTCTGGCTATAAATGAACTTTTTAAATAAATTTAAGTTCTGTTTTACCAAGTTAAACTAAAAATAGGTGTATTGGCTTATCGCAATTACTAGTAAATCAAGCACAATTATGCTAATTTAGATAAAGAGTTTATTAACTAAGGAAGGAAAATTATGTCTGAAAAATTTACCGGCTTGAGCCAAGCCGAAGCAGATAAACTTCTTGCCCAAAAGGGATTCAATGAAGTTCCTGAACCAGAATTCAACTTTTTTAAAGAATTTCTGTCAAAGTTATGGAATCTATCGGCCTGGATCCTAGAAGCCGCCTTGCTGCTAGAATGCATCTTGGGCAAGTGGATTCAATCATTGTTTGTATTGCTAATGCTTTTGTTTGCTGCCTGGAATGGTGCCTCCAAGAAAAAGCAATCTCGGCGTGTTTTGAACAATATTTCTCACAAGTTGACCCCAACGGTTTCCGTTGAACGTGACGGCAAGTGGCAGAATATTGATTCAAAATACTTGGTACCTGGCGACCTAATCAGTATCCAGCCTGGCGATGTCCTGGCTGCTGACATTAAACTTGTTGATGGCCAAATTTCAACAGATGAAAGTTCAATCACTGGCGAAGCCAAAACAGTCCGCAAGAACCCTGAAGATGCAGCCTATGCTGGTACGACCGTCATGGAAGGCAGCGGTCTTGCACAAGTCATCGCTACTGGTCCTGATTCTCGTTCAGGCAAGACTATCAACTTGATTAATAATTCAGCTGCTCCCGGTCACCTGCAGCAGCTTCTGACCAAGATTATTTACTACCTGTGCATCCTGGACGGTATTTTAACCTTAGTAATTGTGATTGCCTCCTTCTTTAAAGGCGGTAAAGGCGGTGATCTTAAAAACTTAGTCAACATGTTGCCCTTCTTGGCTATGATGTTTATTGCTTCCATTCCAGTTGCAATGCCATCCACTTTTGCCCTTTCCAACTCCTTTGAAGCAACCAGGTTGAGCAAGGAGGGAGTCTTGACGTCTGACTTGACGGGCATTCAGGATGCTGCCAATTTGAACCTGCTTTTGCTCGATAAGACCGGTACAATCACAGAAAACAAAACCGCGGTAGCGAACTGGACTAACTTCAGTCAACTCGAAAACAAGCAGGTTTTGGAATTGGCATCGGCTGCCACTGACCAAAGAAACACAAAGATTATTGATGAAGCAATTGCCGACTACGTTACCAGTCTTGGATTGACGGTAAAAAAGGCAAGTAGTTTTACCCCCTTTACTTCGGATACCGGCTACTCAATGGCCACAATTGATGACCACAACGTCAAATTGGGCTCTTTCAAGCAGCTTTCTCAGATTGATCCTGCAGCCGAGAGCAAGGTCAAAGAAATTGACTTTGGTGCTGGCCGCTCTGTCGCTCTCTTAATCGATGACCAGCTTGCCGGCGTCTTTATTTTGCAAGACCGCGTGCGTCCAGATTCTAAGGCCGCTTTAGCTGAACTTAAGAAACGGGGCGTCTTGCCTATTATGCTGACAGGCGACAACCAAAAAACAGCTGCTGCTGTTGCCAAACAGGTCGATCTGCCTGGCCAAGTGATTTCTATTCATGACTTTAATGAAGATACTGACACCAGCAAGCTGGCCGGAATCGCTGATGTTTTGCCAGAAGACAAGTTGCGCATGGTCAAGTTCTTCCAGCAAAAAGGCTACATCGTGGGCATGACTGGTGATGGAGTTAACGATTCCCCTGCCCTAAAGCAAGCAGAAGTCGGCATTGCCGTTTCCAACGCAGCGGACGTAGCTAAGCGGTCAGGCAAAATGGTCCTGTTAAACGATGGCTTGACTTCGATTGTCAAAATTTTAGATGCAGGTCACCGGGTATACCAGCGCATGACCACCTGGTCACTGACCAAGCTGGCTAGAACGGCCCAGCTAACAATGATTCTCACCTTTGGCTACTTGTTCTTCGACTATATTCCCATGGCCTTAAACGCAATGGTAATCTACACCATCATGAATAATATGGTCACGATGATGATCGGAACCGACAGTGCACAGATTACCTATAAGCCGGAAAACTGGAACATGGCCAAGCTGGCTAAAATTGCTTTTTCACTGGCCGCTGGCTGGACCATTATCGGCATCGCCGCGATTGCCTACCTGAATACACACGGGTGGTCACACGGCACAATCTCGACCATGGTCTACGTCTTCCTCGTTTTGAGCGCGATGTTCATTATTTTGATTACCAGAACCAAGCGCTACTTCTGGCAGGACTACCCTTCCAAGGCCGTAGCCCTGACCCAGCTGGGCGACGTCATCCTCACGGTGATTCTGTCCCTTCTGGGCATTGCAATGACCAAGATTAGCGTGGGCAATCTATTGTTGGTCTTTGTTGTGGCACTGATTGCAGCCGTGGTTATCGACTTGTTCTACCAGCCGATCATGAAGAACAGATAAAATAAAAACGTTCAATATGCTGATTGATACGACCTCCGAAATTAAGACAATTTCGCGGGTCGTATTTTTATGTCTAAATTATCTATACGGGACAAAGTTGAAACCCTTCGTCTTTGGCAAACCCATCAGGTTGGTTCCACATAATTAAGTCAACGCTACGGCGTTAATCGAACTAATACTAATTATTTGCTTGCCTTCATTTGATTTTGCGTAGAAAAGAGGACGCCCCCAATATTCAATCGGGGGTCGTCCTCAGCTAAAATTATTAAACTGTCCTAATTTTGCCTACGACTTCTTTGATTTGTGGCAAAATGGCTTACTATCATTTTGCAGCATCAATCTTTTATACGACTTCCCAACAGAAAATACGGATAAGACCACGCATCCTAGCAAAATCAGCAATGCCAGTACACCTTCCCAATTATTAGCGGTTTTAGTAATTAACCGGAGCGGCATAATAAACGATGAAAATCCCGGTATAAAAGATAAAAGAACCATAAATGGATTTTTGAGTGCACTATTAAATGCTAATCCGATAAAAAAGATGATAAATAAGAGATATGTAACTGGTTGTGCAGCTTTTGAGGCATCTTCTGCTCGTTTGACCACGGCTCCACAATAAGCCGCCAAAACCATGAACAGAATTATTCCCAACAGAATAAACAAAAATGCAGTTCCTGATAAGCTTTGCATAATTGCATCAATGTTGGTTAATAAATTAATTTGGGCCATAAAAGAGCTTGCTTGCGGGATATGCCTAACTGCCTCTAATCCGCTAACTCCAAGAACTAAATAAATTAACAATTGCAAAACAACCAGACCCAAAATACCCGTGATTTTCCCCGCAAAATACTTAAGGGCTGAAATACTTGAAAAAATAACCTCGATCACCTTAGTTCCCTTGTCAGCAGCAACTTCTTGAGCAGTGATATTAGAATAAGTAGAAACGGTAATAAACATAATCACGAACATAATTGATATAGCTGCATAGGAATTGTCAGCGGGTCTGGCCGCTATTTCCCGCAAGTGCTCAGTGATTACTGGAGTTTGCTTCGACTGTGAAACCCGTGATTTTAATTTAGAATCTTGCTCATCTTGAAGACGTTTCAGATAGTTTAGCAATCTCTTTTTAAAATTCAGATCAATTTTCTTGGTACCAAAGTAATTGACTTGAACTTGCCCGCCTTTAACTTCGATATCAACATAGCCGTCAACGTCATCATTTTGCAGACTTTTCTTGGCAGACGAAACCGTATCAATGCTGTCATCAACATAGTCCTTAACATTTGCTTTTGCAATAGGTCTGCTTACATTTGGGTTATTGCTAACGACAGCATAAGTGTCACCCATTCTATTATTAAGGACGTATTCGGTCCCAATTGTAATAGCCAAGATAATAAGTGGTCCTAAAATCACCATTACGAAAGACCATGATCTTGCTTGTTTACAAAACGTATGCCAAGCCACAATAGCAAATTTACGCATCCTTCTCGCCCGCTTTCATCCGAAAAATTTCATTTAAAGTTGGTGCCTGCTGCTGATATTCTTCAATATACTGGCCCTTTGTCAGAGCCGCAAAAACTTCTGGACCGTTCTTTTCATCGTCTATCCGCAATAAGTAGCGATTATTTTTTCTCTCCTCCACGGTTTGAACGTGTGGCAATTGAATTAATTCTGCCAGCGGTTTAACTGTTTTGACAAGAATCTCGGTTTTAGAAAATGAATTGCGGACTTCCTCAATTGGACCATTTAAAACGATCTGACCCTTTCTCAGCATTAAAAGCGAATCGCAAATTTCCTCAACGTTTGTCATATCGTGACTTGAATAAATAATGACCGCACCGTTATTTTTGGCGTCCAGAATTGCTTTTTTTAATAATTCCGCATTAATCGGATCAAGCCCACTAAACGGTTCGTCCAAAATAATTAATTTTGGTTGATGAATCAAGGTACAGATCAGCTGAACTTTTTGCTGATTTCCCTTAGATAAAATTTTTATTTTGGCGGATTTATTGCCATTAACCTCAAAGCGACTAAGCCAGGCATCGATTTTGCTTAAAACATCTTGTTTTTTCATCCCTTTCAGTTGCGCAAAATAAACAATTTGGTCTTGAAGCGTCAACTTTTGCATCAGGCTTCGTTCTTCGGGCAAATAACCGATTTGGTCAAAACGGTCTTCATTTATCTCTTTATTTTCCCAGGAAATGTTGCCAGCATAGCTAATAAAGTTCAAAATGCTATGAAAAGTTGTAGTTTTGCCAGCACCGTTTTGTCCAATTAAGCCTAAAATTTTACCAGGCTCAGCCGTAAAACCAATATTGTCCAATGCAATCTTGTCACCAAACTTTTTACTAAGATGTTCAATTTTTAGCATATCAAACCGCCTTTTTAATTCCTTCTAAATAATTGGTTTATAAAATAAACTAATGAATTTTCTTTTTTAATTAATAGTGATGCATCGCCCTTCATACCATAGCGAATCATTTTAGCCTGTTTAGCCAATAATTTAGTTTGAGCCTCAACTAAATAAAAATTTTTATTTCTTATAGTAACAGGCTTTGTTCCCACTGTATTGATCCTCCCAGAAATAGCAGTTGTTAATGATTCGCTTTGTTTAACAGTTAATATCATTTTTTGCCCTCTTTTTACTATGTTAATATTATTACTTGGTACATAAGCTATGATTCTAACATTCTTGTTTACCCCCAACTTAGGATAAATTTTTATGATTTCATTTATTTGCTTAGCTTTTTTTAAAAAATCAACATGAACTAATCCAGACCGCTTTGCTTTCATCTTTACTATTCTATTTTTAGGCTTTTCACACAAAGCTAATACCTGCCCTTGTTTTACCTTTTGACCTTCAAAATAGTATTTCTGCTTAGGCTTTAATCCAATATCCATTTTGATTGTTTCAACTGCACTAATAGGTTCGATCTGCCCTTTCAATTTTAATACTGACTCATGTGGCGAAAATAAAAACAAAAACAATAGTATAAGTAATAAAATTATACTTGGGAAAATAATTATTATAGAAAAATTATTAAAATTTTTATTATAATACTGACTGCTTTCTAGTTCATATTTATCCATCTAACTCACCCGTTGCATTTAAAAGACTATGGTATTCACCTTTTTTGGTCAATAATTCCCGATGGGTACCCTTTTCAACTATTCTTCCTTTTTTTAAAACTATAATATTATTAGTTTTCCTAGCAATCGATAAACGGTGAGCGATAAAAATTACAGTTTTGTGAACTTTAAGTAGTTCATTCACCAAATTTGCTTCAGTCAGAGCATCTAAATTACTTGTCGACTCATCAAAAATTAGCACTTCTGCTGGCGAAAGGAGAGCTCGCGCAATAGTCAAACGCTGTTTTTGGCCGCCTGACAGCCCAGCACCATTTTCATCTATTCTTGTATGATATTGCAGTGGCATAGACTCAATATCATTTTTTATTTGTGCGATTCGACAAGCTTCACTAATGTCTAGATCATTGATATCAGGTCTATTCCCAAATTGTAAATTCTCAAGAATTGTTCCAGAAAAAATAAATGGCTCTTGAGGAATATAGATAATGTATTGACGCAAAGCTTTTTTATCAATCTCAGTAATATTTTTTTTATTAATTAATATGGTACCTTCGGTAATATCGTAAAAATTAACTAATAATTTAACTAAAGTTGACTTTCCAGAGCCACTCATTCCCACAATAGCAAGCTTGTCATGTTTTTTTATCGTTAAATTGATATTATTTAATACCTCATTACCATAATCGTAACTATAGCTAACTTTTTTAAAAATTATCTGTTCTTTTTTGGTTGTTTCTCTTGTAATTGGTCTTTTCTCTGAGAATTCAGATTTTACTTGCAGAATTTCATTCAAACGATCATTAGCTACTTGTGCAGTTTTTATTTTTGGCTGTAGCTCAACAATATTTTGCAAAGGATTAGTAAAATAAGTAAGCAAAGCATTGAAAGCCATTAATTGCCCAACTGTTATCACTTGCCTTACTACTAAATTTGAACCTAACCATAACACAAAGATATTAAGGCTTAGTTGTAAAACCAGCTTTAATCCTTGTTGCAATTGATTTACCTTTGTATATTTTAAATTATTTTTTAATAAATCAACAAATTCATGATCAATCTTTCGATAACTTTTCTTTTCATTTGATAATGATTTAATTGTTTCTATTCCATGCAAGTCTTCAATAATAGATGAATCAAGTTTAGCACCACTTTCCATTTGCTTCTTCTCAAGATTAGAAAAAGGTTTATTAAAAGCAATAATAATGATTATATAAATTGGAATAGCACTTAAAGTAATTAAAAATAAAGTGCTGTTTTGAAGAATTAATACAATTGTCATTATGAGAGCAATTGTTAAGTCCAAACCTATTGACATAATTGAGCTTGCCAAAGCATCAATTATATTACTGGCATCATCAAATCGTGAAACAATGTCGCCTGTCTTTCTAGTTGAAAAAAAGGACATTGGTAATTCAAAAATGTGGTGTATATAACCTAAAATAATGTCAATTGATAGTCTTTGACTTAAAATAGTCAACATAAGATTTTCAGCATAGGTATAAATTGCCTCAAAAATATAAGCAATAGCTAAACCAATCGATATCATTGATAATGTATTAACCATATTATTTGGAATGTAGACATCAATTAATACTTGAAGAAAATAGGAACCCGCAATACTAATTATGGTTACTAAAAAGGCTGCTAATATAATATTTATAAGCAGTTTTTTTTGCTTAAAAATCACCGGTAAGAACTGTAATAAAGATTTATCTTGTTTATCATTAATAGGGTGGTATTGGGAACTTGGAATAAAGAATAGAGCAATTCCTGTCCATTCTCGTTCAAAGTAATTATAAGACATTTTTTTAATGCCAATATCTGGATCAGGATCAGCAATTAGTATTGTTTTCCTATCAGCTTTTAAAACAACATAATAATGTTCTAAATTTTGTTCTTTTATTACATGAACTATGAATGGAAATGTGATATTGCTCATACGGAAAAGATCCATATTTGCACGAACAGCCTGAACATTAATTTTGAAATGTTCGGCCGCCTTTTTAATACCTAAAGCGGTAGTGCCTTCATTAGTGGTTTTGGTATATTGACGTAACGAAGCAAGAGAAAGACGTGAACCATAGTTCCTCAGTATCATTGAAAGAGCAGCAACACCGCAGTCCTCCTCATCAACTTGGGCTACGTAAATCTTTTTGGGTTTCATTGAGTTATCCAAACTAAAAATTAATTAAACTTAATATTTATATTTAGTCAAGGTCATTAATCTTTGTAGACTAGTATCTGAACCAACATATTGATGTATAAGTTCACCTCTCTTAATTAAACTGACGGTCGGTGTTCCCTGTAATTTAACTATATCATTTATGACATGAAGAAATTCTGGAGTTAGATCTTTCGTTGAAAGGTCACTAAGATTCAGATAATAGAGTGGTATAGCAGTTGATGATGTAAATTCTTTCAAGGTTCGTGAAAAAGCCCGACAATACCTACATTCAGGGAAACCAATCATTAACGCTATAGTTTTATTCGCTTGAACCATATTCACTAATTGATTGGGGGTGATTTTGTGTGTACCGGACATATTTTGATAATATTCTTCTACCGAAATATTAGGCAGTTCTTGCTCAACACCTTCTTTGTGATATTTTGTATCAAAGTCTGGTTTTTCTTCCTCAAGAATTTTTATTGAGTCTTTTTTAATAAATACTTCAGTAAATTCGGATTTTATATTACTAGCATAAACATTTTTTGTAGCAAGGTTTATATTTAAAAAAAATCCCAAACTAACTACGGCAAATAATCCGATTATATAATTATTTTTCTTTTTCATTATTAAAATAAAACTCCTTTGATAAAAAATAAAGGTCTTGATTTCAATTATCAAGGCCTTTATGTATTAATAACTACTAACAGTGCGCAGCGCTATTAGCTCCACCAATTTTGCACCAGCTGCCGCAGTCCAAGGAGACCCACCTATTAAGCCAGTCGCTGCGCCAGCAAGTGCACCACTAATTATACTAGCCCCGCATGCTAAAGCATTATTACGTTTACTTTTTGACTTTTTCCCACCACTGATAGACTTTAATTCATTGTCTTCAATAATGAGTGTTACTTCATTATTTGTCATCATTAAAAATAATAACTTTAAAAATAATAATATTATTATAATCAACTATAATAAACATTGGTTAACCAAATATAGTTGATACACATATTAACATTTGGTTTTTGAATTTGACAAGCTAACTTTATAAGACATTGATTTAATAGGAAAGCTAAACTTTTAAGACCGAAAATTGCAATTTTAAGTTGAACACCCTACTTGATCTGATAGATGCAATCTAATCTTCTTTCATATAATTCATCGGGTGTGTGGTAGGCTAAGATCTTGCGGGGCAGGTTATTGCACCATTCC
>NZ_JBWXGC010000017.1:0-14747 GCF_059900865.1 Lactobacillus sp. XV31L
CAGACTAAACTATCATACAACCAAATAAGGTTATAAAAAAGCGCGTGAACTCAATGATTTGAGCTTAGGCGCTTTTTTATTTTTTATAATTGTGTTCCTGATGTGTTCCTACTGTCAAATAATTCATCAAGCTTATCTATAGTGTTCTGGTCAGTCTCTTTCTTCTTCTCTTTGATCATATAGGCATAAGTTGAAAGGGTAACATTGAGATTCTTATGCCCAAGACGCTCACTTATCGCATAAATATCAACATTTTGATATAGAAGAATAGCAACATGACAATGTCTAAGCGAGTGAAAAGTGAATCCTGGTTTTTCCAATCCAACTTTTTTTAACATTTTTTTAAGCGCAACATTTGTGCAATAAATTGTGGGAGGAATATGATATTTGGGACCCTCAAAAATATAGTCGGCATGATTAACTTTTAGTTCATTTAAAATATCTAGCAGCTGTTGCGTAACTTTTATCGTACGGTAAGAAGACTCGTTCTTAGTGGGTGCTAAGACATGTCTTTTTTCATCGTAGTTGTGATGTATATCAATGGTTTGATTACTATAGTTGATGTTATGCCATTTGAGTGCTTTAATCTCACTGATTCTGGCCCCCGTTAATATTGCAGTAATTATCATATACGTAATTGTTGATTTTGGAGATCTGACTTCCAAAGCTTTATTAAAAAGCTTCTTTGTTTCAGAAATTGATAAAAATTCAACCTTATTTTTTCTGGTGTTAGAATCGTTTCCAGCAATTTTTGACCCAAACGTAAAATCATTAGAGACCAATCCGTCTGCAATAGCATATCTTACGCAGGCTCGATAAACTTGCAAAAAGCCCCTGATTGTTGCGGTGCTGAGGTGCTTACTAAACCCATTTAGAAATTGTTGCCACTGGACGCGATTTATATCTTTAATTTTTCTATTTCCCCAAAATTTTTTCAAATATTTATAAGCAGATTTGTATCGATCTTTACTTCCTGGTCGCAGAGAGCCTTCACGATAAGTTTTATACCAATTCCAAAAATACTCTGCAAAAACTGGATTTTGGTCGATTACCAAACCAGAATTGTGTTTCACTCTTATCTCTGACATCCAATTGGCTGCTTCTGCTTTGGTTTTAAAGCCATCTTTGGTCTTACTGTGCTTTTTGCCTTGGACATCCTTCCACCAAAAGCGAGCTTGCCAAGTTTTACCGCGTTTTGTAATTGCCATATTTAATTTACCTCATTTTTTTGCTAAAATAGGGTAGACAAAAAGCTTTTGTCTACATTGACTAGCCTTTAAGAAAAGTTTTCCAGACGTGTTCTTAAGGGCTTTTTGTTTTACTTATTTAATTAATTTATACCAGCCTTTAGGAGTAGGGCACTGCCAGAAATATTTTCCACCACGTTTGAAATAACCGTTAGCCCAGCCTTTATGGGTTACAATCCATTCATAACTTGCGCAATCTTGAATGTGTACAATTGTGCCTTTTTTTAAAGTTTTAGATCCAACTGAGTGATTGTACATCATGGGATGCTCAATTTTCATTTTGTAAATTTTTACAGGCTTAATTACTTTGACTTTTCTCGGTCTGTAATAATATTCTTTCCAGTACTTTGCTGAAGTGTTTTGTTGAGTTAGACCTAACGAAAAAATTAAGCCTAAGACTACTAGTACACCAATAACTAATGATTTTTTCTTCATAATAAACCTCTGCATATTACTATTTGTCGGTTAATTCCAATGTAGAACCATTCCATACTGCAATTGGAGCGTCATCCTCATCAGTAATTTGTGGTTCTCTAACTTTGGCACCGGTCATCTCTTTTTGAGCGCGAACCTTATTACTAAACTGAATCGCAATTCTGTTCAAATCTTCTTTATCAGCATTAGCGGTTTCGTCATTTAGAACAAGGACTGGCATGTTTTCTTCGTTTATTTTTACCTTGCCAAAGTCGTTATTATCGTCTGCCCACTGATTTAAGATTTTAAGCATCTGCTTTTTCTTTTTAGCATTAGCGTTGCTGTGACGAGTGGTATGAATAGCAGCGTTGCTGGTATCGCTTGAGTCACTTGGTGTGGTAGCAATACCTATGAATAGTGTGATTATAACAACAGCTATTGAGGTAATTAGCTTTTGTTTTCTCGAAAGAGAATCAGGTTTAATTTGGTCGGGATGCTTTTTGCGATGCAAAATATTGTATCCAAAAACAACTGTTAGTACACATGCTATATAGAAATGATGTAGACCTATTGCAAAGAAAGCTAAATATGCTAATATCCAGTTCCAAAAGCCGACTGGTACTATTGGCTTGTATTTGTCATTCAAACTTAATACCTCCAAAATATTGCCTTAGGTTTAATGTCACTGGCGTGGTGGACAGAAAATTAGAATAACAAATCATTATTGTCTCTAAATAGTTCATAGGTGGCATCTTTCATTCTATATGGAATATTGAATTGTTCCATAAAAATACCTGGCTCATCAAAAGAATACAGCTGCTTGCCTGCATAATCATAGATTAATTTGAGTGAATACAGGTCTGCTTTACTCTCAACTGATGTATTTAAATTTCTATAATAAAAAACACCTTTGTCGCCATTGGCAAAATGTCCTATTTCATGACCAATTATAAAAGGAACCTCAGTCTGATGCTGCCAACTAAGATTAATGATCATCTTATTTTTGCTAGTAAATGAAACTGAAGGAAAGTCGGGCTTAAGATCGCTTTGTAAAGTATAAGAAATTCCACGGTCAAACGCATAATTCAAAAGATAACTAATCAAATCGTCCATTTTTGCGGCCCTTCTTGAAATCAGACTCCATCAGATTTTTTATTACATCGAGATATTCTTCGGGTACAGGCTGCCCACGGTATGAAAACATATTATCCACATCTGATATATCTATAGCATGTTTATCTTTTGGAGTAGAAGGTGCAGGGTCGTCGGTATTGCCAAGCAAGTAGTCGGTAGAAATATTAAAATAATTTGCTACTTTTGAAATTTTATCAATTGAAGGATTAGAAAATTTCCATGTTGAAATTATTCCATTTGAAAATTGCAGTGAACGTTCAAGTTCAGCAAGACTGATTTTATGTTGGCTTGCTAACTCTCGTATTCGACTATATATAGGTGAAATTGCACGCTTTTCCTTATTATTCATTCTATCCTCCGAAAATATTTTGCGTTTTATTATTGACTCAGAATATAATCGGTGATAATATTTAAGTGTGCTTAGGGATGCACGAAAATATTTAGTTTTAAATACCGGAATCGTTGTTCTGAGCCTTATTTGTTACGCTCTAATAATAGAATAAATTCGGCGAAGTGTCAATAATGCACGTGTATTTTCTTAGAAAATTTTAGAAGGGAGGCGATGATGTGTCACTATATACAGCAGTAAAAGCTGTTGCTGATAAAAACGATAAGTCAATTTATCGAATTGAAAAAGACTTACATTTATCAAATGGCTTGATTAGTAAATGGAATAAAAGTGTTCCAAGAGCAGATTTATTGCAAGAAGTTGCAGATTATTTGGGAGTAACAACACAGTATCTATTTAGTTTAGCTAGAAAGGAAGTTTAACAAATGAGTGACATTCAAATATTCAATTTTGAAAACGAAAAAGTCAGAACACTGACAATCGACAATGAGCCATATTTCATAGGTAAAGATGTAGCTGAAATTCTGGGCTATACGAAAAAGGCGGATGCGATTAGAAAGCACGTTGATGAAGAAGACAAAGGGGTCTTCAAAATGGAGACCCCTGGAGGAACTCAAGCGACAGTAGTAATCAACGAGTCAGGATTATACAGCTTAATCATGAGTAGCAAGCTTCCGAGAGCTAAAGAGTTTAAACATTGGGTTACCAGTGAAGTGCTACCAGCCATCAGACAACATGGAGCTTATATGACTGATCAGAAAGCTTTTGATGTAACTACTAGAAATGGCTTAGCCGAATTATTGCAACAAGCTGCTGATCAATTGAGAGAAAAAGACAAGCAAATAACTGAGATGAAACCTAAAGCAATTTTTGCTGATGCAGTATCAACAAGTAGTTCGACAATCTTGATTGGTCAGCTAGCTAAGATATTGCGTGGCAATGGCGTAAATATCGGTCAGAATCGCTTGTTCGCTTGGCTGCGTGAAAATGGTTATCTAATAAAAAAGCGTGGTCGACTCTGGAATACACCCACACAAACAGCTATTGATAAAGGCTACTTCAAAGTCAGAGAAAGGACTTCAGGGAATGCTGACGGTAGTGTTCGTACCACACTCACCACTATGGTTACTGGTGAAGGGCAAAAGTATTTCATCAATAAGTTATTGAGTACTGAGCAGTTAACCATCGTTTAGGAATGGAGGAATAGACAATGAACATCAGAGATGCAGCTTTAGAAGCACAAAAAACAGGCCGAGGAATTACACGGAGAAGCAATGGCAAAAGGACAAGTTTTTATATTGGTACTAATACATCACAATGCTTTTTGATAGTTCTTCCAGATGAGCCAGGAGAAGTTATACAAAAGGTTATACCAAGATGGGAGCCAAATTTAGATGACATTACAGCGACAGATTGGCAAGTGTATGGATAAAAGAGGTTCATCAGATGAATATAAGAGATGCGGCTTTAGAAGCACAAAAAACAGGTCGAGGCATCGCTCGTATGAGTGATGGAACCAGCCTGCAATCCTTGTTGGTACTAATACAGCAAACTGTTTTCTGATGCTTGGTACCGATGACAAAACGACAATTCCTAGATGGGAACCAAATCTAGATGACATCACAGCTGATGATTGGTATGTGACTGGTTAGGAAGTGAGTGAAGTGGAAGAAAAAATTACTTGGGAAAATGTTGATGGATTGTCAGATGAACAAAAAGCTGTAGTTGATAACTTGGAAGAGGGGGAAACAATAGCTGGGCTAACTAAAGATGAGTTTAAAGATAGTTATGTCTATGTGAGTGGATTCAATCCTAATTTGAGTTTTTACGAAATATTCAGAAATGGTAGGGAATTTAATCACATTCCCTTAATTGACAAAGAAAGAGAAAAATTGGTAAAGACGCAACGCAGGAATGAGCTAATCATGAATACTCTAATTACTATTGGCGTTATTGGATTTATTGGAACGATCGTTTGTATATTGCTCAATTGCTTTGTTTAGAGTGCTTGTGATTACACCAATTTTTTTATGCAGAATATGTTCGTCAACTGATTGAACAGTTAAATCGAAGTCATAATTTTTATACGGTGATTTGATAGTTAACTTATAAGTTCTGTTTTTCTCATTAGATTTGTCAACCAGAAAAGCAATAGAAGTTCTAAAAACATCGTAACCACTCATTCTATACGGAAAAGTCGCTTTTGGGCTTTCTATGACAGAAATTTTAGTGTCCCTCATGTCTCCGATGGAATTAGTCATAGAAATATTAACTATCGGTTGTGCAAATTTTAAATAGTGATCAGCTAATGCGTCACCTTTGTAAATATCAATAATTGAAATTGGAATAGATTTCTTATTAATAATCAAGAGTGACATTACTATAACGTCACAATAGCTGACAAGTGCTTCAGTATTATGACTAGAATCTTTGAGGATTAGCTTATCACCATGAATCCAATAAGAGTCATATATGTCATCGATCCTACAGTCTATCTTTGGCTTTTTTAAAAAGTAATCAAAAATAGACACCCCAAGCGCAGCTGCAGAAAGAATAATAGGGAAAGCAATTTTAAAGTATTCAATAAAATGATTCATGTTGACTCCTTAATATATTTAACAAATTAATTTTAACAGAAAGGAAATAAATAATGGACGAACTAAAAAATGTTAGCTCTGAAGATTTAATTCAAGAGCTAACTCACAGAAATGTACTTGAGAAAATTGAAGTAGGCTTATACGGGCACTTTGACTTGACTCCTAAGTATGGAACAAAAGCCAAATATGACGGAGTTTACCTATTACATAAAGGAGAACAAGCAAATGGACAAAGATTGGTTGATTAATCAAATACAAGAAGAGGCTGAAAGAGCTTTTGAAAGCAAATGGGAGGAACAAATCGATGATGATAACGCAAGATTAGCTTTTAAAAAAGTCCAAAACACCAGCGCTTGGAAGCAATTTAAAGAAGACATGATTGAAGTATATAAAAAACAAATTAAAAAAAACATCTTAGACAAGTTGCAAGGACTAGATGAGTTGATCAGAGAAGCTGGTGAAGTTTGAGAAAGGAGCTAAGCAATGGCAAAGCTAACTGTAGAGATACCGGAAGATGCTAGTCAACTAATTGCCAAAGCAGTAGTCAAGGCGATTATTGGAGAAATTCAAGACCAACTAGATGCTAAAACAATCGGTATTGATGAATTTAGAATTAAATATTGTCGTGGCAAGGCTAGAGCATGGGTTGACCGCTTTATTATCAAGAAATATAAACCTGATTGGTGCCCAAATCCCAATCCTGGTCCTGGACACAAAGTTTGGATCTATGAGTATCCTGCAGCTCGATGGATGAAGAAGCATAAGAGAGAGATAGATTGGGATGAAAAGTATGCTTGAAAGGATACTAGCGAAATGGGAATATTTTTTAAACGCATATACGGACGTAAGACTGAAGACGAAAACGTCAAGGATTGCATTATTGCTAGCAGTAATTGCATTTCTAGCATTGATGATCTATGTCCTAAGTATGCCAGAGTTTCTGCCAGGAACATAAAAAAGCCCGACGGCAATCGGACTTAGTAAATTAAACATCTAAGGAGAATTATAGCATGGAAGCTAAAGAAGGAAAAGAACGTCAGTGGGCTATTAGAGCTATCCGTGACGATGAAGATATGAAAGAGCTAGCCAAAGAAGAGCCGGATGCAATTTTATTGCACGACACAGGCAATTCAATTATTGATACCAAATATTGGAATGAAATTGATAACGGCTACAGAGATATTAATTCCTACTTAAAAGGATTTTTGAAGTTTTGTGGAAATTCAATCGATAGACTAGTCGAAATTTTGCAAATTGATAAAGCTGACTTTATTGACCTCTTCGTAGATGGCGATGAAAGCGATGCAAAAGAACTGATTATAGAGTTTTTTGATGGAGCGAGGTTAGGTGATATTTATGATGCAGAGTGACTTTGTCGAATGGCAAGATGAAACACTAAAATCAATCGAATTATGGACGATACGACTTAAAAATGAATCCCTGAAGCAGAAGACTTACGGGCAGGCAATTAGCTTCCTAAAGAAGAACCGGCCTGGGATGCCAGGATCATACCATGCACGGTCGACAGAGCAATTCCAAAACGTTGTTCGGTCAATGTTTGACGAAGCTGAACAACAGATTTGGGACGAGTTGAAAAAGAAAGAGATTGAACATGAAAAACAGGATTAAAGAGCTTAGAAATCAGAGAGAATTAACTCTTGATGATATAGAAGCAAAGACTGGTATTAAACGTGGTACGTACAGTAATTATGAAAATAATAAGACTGAACCCAAGATAGAAACCTGGCAAAAGCTAGCTGATTTCTTCAACGTTTCCGTCCCTTACCTTCAGGGCTTTCCTGAAGAAGTGGACAAGGAACTAATCAGGGATATTGCCAAAACGGCGTTGTACCTTTGCATACCAACGGTAGATTTTGAGATTAACGGTAAAGAGCTAGATGATGAAGAAAAGCCCGCTTATATCGCAACGCTGATAATTAGATTGCTGAGAGAACTTGGCTTTGACGGTTTTCAGGATTTCAATGAAAGTATGGAAAAAGCTGCTTCTGCTTTAGATGAAGATGCAAGAAGAATGTTTATTGGCTTGATGGACGTGCTTTACGAAAAGATAGACAAAGACAACATAGTGGACGATACCGAACAAATCATCGAAGCATATCGACAGATTGGAAGTGATCAGTAATGCAGAACAGGATTAGGGAATTAAGGAAAAGTCAGCAATTATCACAAGATCAGGCTTTGCAAGGCTTTAACGAATATCTTGAAAGAAAAAATGTCAAGCCTATAACAAAAGCCACATTATCAAGATGGGAAAACGCGGTAAACAGTCCCACAAAAGCTATGTGGGAAAACTTAGCTGACTATTTTAAAGTATCGGCATCCTATTTAAAAGGAGTGCCTGATAAGGAATTTATTTATAAAACACTAAAATCAACTATGATGATAGCCTTTGGAGACATTAATCTAAAAATAAAAGAAATAGATTTAGATTCTGAAGAACTTAGATATTGTATTATTATGTGCAATTTAATGAATATAGCAAAAGAATTAAACTTTGTGCCTCAAAAGGCTCTTGAAGAAGTGAACGAGAAAATCAAAAGATTAGATGGAAATACCAGTCTTTCAGAAAAAGCCTTGGAAACTATCTTGGAAGACATAAAGAACAATATGGATATTGTTAGACAATTGACCGATCTATGTAACGAGTCTTATTTAAAAATCTAATGTACCAGCTAAGACCATATCAGCTAGATTTAATTAGCCGAATAACTAGGTCAATGCAGACTGGCCACCATCATATTATTGTACAGTCACCACCAAGGACTGGTAAGACGGTAATCATGGCAGAAATTGCCCGTAGGACGACTTCTAAAGGCAACCGGGTAATGTTTATCATCCACCGTAAAGAGGTCTTAGCCCAAGCGAGAGACACCTTTAAGGAGCAGGGCGTTAAGTCTGAATTAGCGACCATGGGCATGGTGCAAACATTGACTAGACGAGTGGATAAGCTACCTGAACCGCAGCTAATCTTGATTGATGAGGGACACCACGCACTAGCGAAAAGCTATCAGAAGATACTGAATAAGTTCAGCAACGCCTATGTATTATTTTTTACTGCTACACCGCGCAGGACTGGTAGAAAACAGCTTGATCAGGTGGCTGATGACATAATCATTGGCCAGTCGATTAAGGACTTAACCAAACAGGGGTTCCTGGCTCCGTTCAGGTACTTCCAACCGCCAAACGATTTTAACGACCAACTTTTAAAGCGCAGTTCGACGGGAGATTACACCAATCAGTCAATGGACGACGCGATGAGTTCGAAAATCTATGGTCACATCGTTAAGCAGTACCAGCGAATAGCACCAGGAATGCAGGCTGTGGTTTACACCTATTCGATTGAGTCGGCGGTAAAGGTGGCAGAAGAATTTAACGCAGCCGGAATTACTGCTAAAGAAGTGGATGGCAAGACACCACCTACTGTCAGGGATGCAATAGTAGCTGATTTTAAAAATCAGCAGCTAAAAATCCTGGTTAACGTCAACCTATTTACTGAAGGCGTGGACCTGCCGAATGTCGACTGTGTAATCATGGCCCGACCTACTGCATCACTATCTTTGTATCTGCAATTCTCAATGCGATGTTTGAACCCCCGACCTGGTAAGACAGCAATCATCATTGACCACGCTAACAACGTGAGAAAATTCGGCTATCCCGATGATGACCGAGATTGGAAACAAGCCGTGGTCAGTGGGACGAAAGGTGTGGACCAGACTAGCACCGAAAAAGGCATGTCAATCATTACTTGCGACTACTGCTTTGCAGTAGTGAAGACAAGCGAGGTTAAGGACGGTAAGTGTCCGTTATGTGGCAAGCCAATCAAGGTGCACGAAGCTAAGAAGGTCCAGGACGTTGACTTGGTTGAGGCTAAAAATCGACAGAAGTTAATAAAAGAAATAGTAAAAAGCGACCTATTAAAAAAGGTCGCTACTAAGAAATTAAGCGAATTAAAGTCGCCAGACGAATTAAAAGCTTATGCGAAACTGCATGGGTACAAGACAGGCTGGGTGTACTTTCAGCTTAAACAGAGAGGAATGATTAAGAGATGAAAGAACCTACATTCTTAAACCATGTGGCAGTGAAGATTGCAGTGGCCACAATGGAGGGCGATTACGAAGAAGTATTGCGCCAAAGAAATATTTTAGATTGGTTTATCAGCAGACTGATCTTTGAAGCAGAACTAGAGAGAGGGCGTATTTAACAATGATTGTATTACCAAAACCAGAACAGCTGAAGCCTAAGGCGCAGCCACACAACTTTTTCATTTGGGGAGCACCAATGAGTGGCAAGAGCTACTTTGCTAGCTACTTCCCCAATCCTATTGTGTTAAACACAGACGGAAACAGCGAGCAGGGAACCGCACCATCATTCCAAATTAGGAATTTAAGAGATGGTAAGGGCCAGCCTAAACAGTTAGCTACTAAGCAGCTAGATGAAATTATCCTGGCTTTACAGAACGAGAACGAACAGCGCAAGCCCGAAGAGCAGTTCAGAACGATTGTAGTTGACGTGATTGACGATATTATCGTCATGCTTGAGCAGGCAATCTGCTGGGACAACGGCGTGAAGTCACTGGGCGATATTGCTTACGGAAAAGGCTACGCGTTATTCAACACCGCATTACAGCAGTTAGTCATGGACCTTAAAGCCTTACCGATGAACGTAATCTATATCAGTCGAGAGTTAGCAATTACTGATGATACCACCGGCGTGACGACTTACCACCCTTCGCTTAAGACTAAATACTACAACGTAATCAACGGAAACTGTGATGTGGAGATTAGGACTAAGAAGGTTGGTGACGGTGCTAACGCGTCGTACTTCCGAGAGGTCAAAGGATTGCGAACACAATACGACCCGAAAAATATTACAGACAAACGAATTTTACAGTTATTAAAGACATGTAACGGAATTTTTAAGGAGACTAAATAATTATGAGTTTAATGGATGCAATGAATGAACTAAAGAAAAACAATTTTGACCCAAACAGTGGTAAAGGATTTAATCCGTATGAAAAGATCCCAGATGGTGAATATTTAATGACTTTTGATGGCGCCACACACAATGCCAAAGGCGACAGGGACTTTCTAATGCTTAGCTTTACCGTAGTACAGGGCGATTACGAAGGACGTAAAGAGTCACTCTTCCCGTCACTGGCACAGATCATGGCAAACGGTAAACCGATGCCAGACTCAGTAATTGCCAAGAATATAGCTACAATTCAAACAATTGGCGCAATGCTCAATAATCCCATTGAGAACAAATGTTTTGATTTCGAAAACGAAACAGACGCCTATGATGCCCTGGCTGAAGCTTTTCAACCGGCTCGGGGGAAGCTGCTTAAGATGACAATTTCTACAGCACCAAACAAGAAGAACCCAAAGTTTCCTTATCGCAATTATGAATTTGAAAAAGCAGAGCAGCCTAAAGTTGCCGATGCTAAGGATCCGTTTGCAAACACAGGCGAAGCAGTAGAAGTTGACGACAGCGACTTGCCGTTTTAAAAAATGGAATTAACAAACTTAGTTAATTACGCAGTTAGCTATGCCGAGCATGGCTTCTCCGTGATACCGATTGGTTCTGACAAAAGGCCCCTGATTAAGTTTGCGAATAAACCACCCTTGACTCCTGATGAAGTCAGACAGGTCTGGAAGAAATATCCACTAGCTAATATTGCACTTAAAACTGATAAGTTTTTCGTGATTGATGTGGACCGTCACGGAGAAGTTGATGGTATGGAGTCAATTAAAAAGCTAGGACACGATGAGTGGTTTAAAGGGACATTAACCGAACGTACAGCTCACAACGGCTTTCACTTCTTTTTTCAAAAACCAAAGAATGAAACGATTGCTCAGAATATCGGTTTCCTACCAGGGGTCGACCTAAAGGCCCACGAGAACAATTACGTGGTCGTGGCACCCAGCCGACTGCATGACAGGTGCTATCGGTGGCTTAACCATTTCCCGATGCAGCAGGCGCCGGCAGGATTGCTTGAGCTAATCCGTGAAAAGGCTAAGCCGGAAAAGCGAACAATTCTAAGCTACAAGCCGACTACTAAAACGCAGACAACTGAGCTATTTGAAAAAATAGCGAACGGTTTGGGTGACTCAGGCAGCCGCAATAACACTTTAACTAGTTTGATAGGTGGCTTACTTTTTCGGGGTGTTGATCCGGAGGCAGTGGCTAAACTGGCAGTAATCGCAAACAACAACACGACTGATAGCTTACCTTTTTCAGAGGTTGAGCGAACAGTAAATTCAATGATTGAAAAAGAGCTAAGAAGGAGGGGGATTGATGAGTGATGATATTATCCATCTTAATCAGAAAAACGCTGAGAAATTGCGTAGCACTACGATTGAGCTTGAGCGACAAATCAGTGGTGCTGTAAAAACAAATAGTGTTAAGAATGTCGTCATGATTTTGCTTCATGACCCCAAACTCAAAGGACTTTTTCGACTTAACGAATTTACAACTGATGTAGATGTAGTCAGAGATGCAAAAATTGAAATCAAGAATATTGGCACAGTCGTGATTGCCAAGGGGCAATACACGGACCAGGTCACTAATTCGATTCAGCTGTATATTGAGTCGCAGAGTGCTTATGGCAATCCCAGTTTTAAGAACATGATTATTGAGCAGGCAGTCGACAACATCGCCTACATGAACGCCTACAATCCAGTAGTTGAGTATATGGATAACGCTTATAAGCGTTGGGATAAGAAACGCCGTTTAGATAAATTTTTCCCTGAGTTTCTTGGGGCGGTAAAAGACGAAACCACTACCTTAATTACACGAATATTTTTTATGAGCGCGGTCGCAAAGGTTTACGATCCTAACACTAAAGTTGATTATGTAACTGATTTAGTAGGTGGTCAGGGAGTTGGTAAGACCTCAATCCTTAAAAATATTGCGCCAATGGGACTGTACACGGACCAATTCAATACCTTTACGAAAAAGGACGATTTCGACGTAATGCGCAATGCTCTGATAGTGAACGATGATGAAATGATGGCGAGCAATGACGCAAGTTTTGAAGAAATCAAGAAATTCATCACAATGCAGGACTTTGAATATCGCAAGCCATACGGTCACAAGCCAATCCATTTCAAGAAGAAATTCATAATTACTAGGACAACTAATGAGGTCAGGCACTTAAAGGACCGTTCAGGTGACCGGCGTTTTCTATCAATCTATGCGAGACCAGAATATCAGACTAAAAATCCTGTGACTGATTTAACGCCGGAGCTAGTGGAGCAATATTGGGGCGAAGCAGTATGGTTGTTTAAAAACGCTAAAGATCCGTTCAGGTTTACACCGAAGCAGGAGGAGCTGCTGAAAGCTAATCGAGAGCAGTTCCGCTATACGTCAGGTCTTGAGGATAACTTAATGGATGTGCTTGATAATAAATTTAAGGATAGAGATTTTATCCCTAATAAAGAATTGTCAGTAGCATTGTTTCAGGATCCGAATGCTTTGTCGAAGAATAATAAGCAGACACGGGACGTGCGGTATTACATGGAGCATTTAGGGTTTAACACTAGTGGTCGTAAGAAGATAGAGGGCAAAACCGTTCGCGGCTTTGCTAAATAAAGGTGACAGTAGGTGACAGTAAGGTGACGGTTACTGTCACCGCTGAAACCGTTGGGAGAGTAAGTAAGAAGTAGATAGGTGACAGTATGACAGTATATTCTAGTAAAACTTTTTTAATTATTATATATAGCTCTCTATATAACTAAATAAAAGTTTTTTGCGATTTTACTGTCACCAATAAATTTATGATACTTAATCCATTGGGAGAGTAAGGATTAGCTAGGTGACGGTTACTGTCACCTAAGTGTCACCTTGGAGGTTAAATTTATGGAATTGATTAAAAAAGACGCAATTAGATTTGTTGATTCGGAAAATGGAAATACCTATGAAAAGCTATTGGAAAATGTTTGGTATGCAAGCAAAAAAACATATTCTGATAGCATTGAATACTATTTAATGACAAAAGATGACAATGAATACGAAATTGATAAAGAAACTTATGACTATGTAGAAGCGTATCTAATTAAGATGATTGAGAAAAATCAGTTAATTGAAGAGGAGAAATAGCAATGGCAGGTAAAGTATTAAGATTCGATGGATCAATCGACAGCTTTAAAACAAAAAATAATACAGTAACAATTCAGCTTAATACGAAGACAGATAAGATTTCATTGGATAAGCTTCAGGAAATATCAAACGATAAAGTGACTATTTTCTTAGAATCGACGCAAGAAGAGTTAATTGAAGATGATACTGACGACGATTCTGCAGGTATGACCTTGTTTGCAATTGATTCTGAAAACAATAAGTTAACTCAACTTACTGAATAAATTATAAGAGGTTAAATTTAATGACTAAATTTTTATATTTTCTGGTCGACACGATAGCGGCTGTGACAGCTATTTGGATTTTTAATAAAAAAAGATAATAGAAACATCAAGAACTGCAGAAGTATTATTTATTGCAGCTAACTCTAAATCGAAGGATTAACAATTGAAATTAATTAAAAAGGAGAGTTAAAAATGGAAGATTATGTTGAATGCGAATGCTGCAAGCGAAAGCTACGAGGAAAAATGCGCGTATTAGTAACGCCATTAGATGAATATTATTGCAGCGGAGAGTGTTTACTCAAAAAACTAGACCCTGATGAGTATACTGCTGAAAAAATCGTAAACGGTTGGGTGTAGCTGATGAAAGATAAACTAAAAGAAAAAATCCCTATGGTTATAGGAGTACTAGCGATTGCTCCGTTCATTCTTGCGGTAGTATTTTTTCTTGTACTGTTTGTAGTACTAGTAATACAAAAGTTATGGACATGTAGTCCTATACTAGGAATACTAGGTATTATCTATATATTTATAGTTATATTGGCTGTTGCATTTGATGTTTTAGGCAAATATGAATAATCATTTTTTAAGGAGCATATTTTATGGCACGAGCAGTATGGCGTAAAGA
>NZ_JBWXGC010000018.1:0-13177 GCF_059900865.1 Lactobacillus sp. XV31L
ATGAATTATTTGACAGTAGGAACACATCAGGAACACAATTATAAAAAATAAAAAAGCGCCTAAGCTCAAATCATTGAGTTCACGCGCTTTTTTATAACCTTATTTGGTTGTATGATAGTTTAGTCTGGAAGGCGGGCGTTGCTTTGCCGATATCATGGTTGAAGCCCAAAAATTTAACTAGCTTACGCAATTCGGTTTCATTGCCAACACTTTCAATTAGCCAATTTTTGGTGCCATCACAAACCTTATGGCTGAGCAACCAGTTAATTACATTGGCTGTATCGATTAAATGAGCCATTAAAGGTAACCAGAGTTGTTCCCCGTTTTCGTCCGTCCTTTTTTTCGCCCAGAGGCTTTTTATTTCTTCTCTATTCACTTTTCTCCTTTCCTTTATTTTACATTTAATTATACGATTTATATTATAAGATTAATAAAACTGTTTTCAGATTGCAAGTTTTTTTAAAAATAAATTCTAAAATCATGTATTCCCAATATTTTATTTCTCATAGTAATTCATCCATGAATACTAAAAAAGTTAGTGACTAGGCACTAACTTTCATTTTCTCCCCTGCTTATTGCAGGAAACACCACGATTCAATTAATCATACGAGGATCACCCCCGCAGTTTGCGGGAAATAAAAATTATAATCTATTATACACCCTTAAAGCAGAGCTCAATACCTTTCTTTAGTGAAAGATTTTCACTTGATTTACAAGCTATTCTCTTTCCTCTCAGCAAGGACTATACCATAGTGTTGTACTTCATTACCTTATTTAGGGCTTATATTTACCACATACCGATAACTTTGGTCCAGAGCAGACCACCGCCAAGCCAGATAACATTGAGTATCACACCAATAATTGCGCTCAGTTTCCACCAATCTTTACTAGAAACATAGCCAGTGGTAGAAAGCAGTGCAGCTGGACCGGCCGAGTAGCTAGAAGTTGACAAATACAGCGAGCCGTCAAGTGCCAACATTAAAGCAGCCATAATAGGCGGCACGCCTGCACCGATTGCGATTGACAAAAATCCTGCATACAAGGCCGATATCTGGGTTGAAACGCTAGGAAACAGATAATGTAAGTAGAAGTACGCTAGATACAAAATCACTAGGACCATAATCCAATTCATACCATGAAGCGTGCTTCCCAGGGTCTTTGAAAACCAAGGAAAGAACCCCAATTGCATTAATTTTTGGGACATCAGCATGATGATAGAAAGCCAGGTCAAGATGTTCCAGGCAAAGCTTTGACCTAAAATGTCTTTGACATTGATAACGCCGCAAATCAAAAGCAAGGCAACAGCAATAAAACTAACCAAGGTAGCATCTATGCCAAATTTTGGCCCAATTAGCCAAAGGACAACGGCCAAAACAAAGACAAGAGCCATGATTTTCTCTGCGGCAGTCATCTTGCCCAATTCTTGCAGCTTATCGTCAGCCCAGGCATGTGCATTGGGCGTTTCCTTGATTTTAGGTGGGTAAATCTTGTACAGAACAAAAGGAACAACCAACAAGGAAATAAGACCAGGTACAATTGCAGCAACAAACCACTGCATCCATGAGATGGTTATGTTTTGGGTTTTAGCAATTCCAAGTGCCACCATATTACCAGCTAATCCCGTCAAAAACATGGTTGAAGTAACAATATTAACCTCATATTCATTGAAGACCAAGAACGAGCCCATGTTGCGTTCAGTCCCCTTTTTGGGATCAGAACCCATTTCCTTGGATAGGTTGTCAATGATTGGGTACATAATGCCGTTAACACGGGCATTGTTGCTAGGAATACCGATAGCCAATACGGTTTCAACCAAGGACAAGGCATAGGCCAAGCCCAAAGTTCTCTTGCCAAAAGCTTTGACGAAGATGTAGGCAATTCTCTTGCCTAGACCTGACTTAATAAAGCCCGCAGCCAAGAACATGCACATGGCAACCATCCAAGCGGTTGAATTACCAAAACCAGCTGTTACTTCATCCATTTTAAAGATACCAGCAAGTGTGGCTACTACCACTGCAATAATTGTTGTTGCCATCATCGGTAATGGCTTGGTTACACAGGCCACAATTGTAGCAATAAAAATAGCAAATAGGTGCCAGGCCTGTACATTAATAGCTGCTGGCTTGATTGGCGTTGCTAACCATAAAATAAGTCCAATTACAATTGGCAAGAGCCACTTCTTCCATTCAAATTTATCTAACATCTTTTACTCCTTCAAATTAATTCTTTGCCTTTTTGATGGCTGCTTTAACTGCATCTGCTAAAGCTTTGGTAGTCGTTGAAGCCCCAGAAATCGCATCTACGACAGTAGAATTTTGCTCAACCATCTTCTGTGGTAAACGCTTTATGGCCTCGGCCCCAATTCCTTCAGTTTCATGATTTTCCAATACCTCAACATTTTTGATTGTATCTTCCTCATAGGTAACTCGCACAAGAATTCGACCGCCAATTCCTGCTTCTGATGAACCAAGATATTGGTTGTCCTTAAGCTTGACTTGATCTTTTTTATCATTATGCAATAGATCATTAATCCTCGGCAGCCGATCACCAAAAATAATCTTTACACTGTTCATTGATAATTTAGCTGCATTTTCTCCTGCAATCTTACCAAAAATAAGACATTCAGCTAGATTACTACCTCCTTGATAGCGGTTAGCGCACATTCCACCAAGCTCTCCAGCTGAATACAGCCGCTTAATTGGTTGGTTATCTTGATCAAGAACACGGGCAAATTCATCGTGCTTGGGTCCGCCTTGCGTGTTGAGTACCGCTGGGGCCAATTTGACTGCGTATAAGTTGCCTGCATCAGCAAAGGCTGCCATTGTCTCTGGTGCTCGGGCAAATTCAATGTCTTCTCCGTTATGTGCAAATAGGTTAAACCCTTTGATAGTTTTCTTTAGGTTAGCAGCAGGCACACCCATTTTTTGTGCCAAAGCTGCAGAAGAATCTGCTTCTATTATCTTGTCAAAGAACTGCTGGTATTTTAGAGTTCCTTGCTTTTGCTCTTCCCTAAATTTATCGTACTGCTTTTGGTCAAAAACAAGCCAGGCCTTGTCATATGCGTGTGGTAAAAGATATTCGCCGTGCTGGTATATATGGCCGTGCCGGGATGGCGCATCTTCACGCATAAAACGACTACCATCATTTGTTATCGCAAAGATAGAACCAGACTTAATGTTCTTCCATCCGCTAATTTGATGACCACGCAGATTTTTATCTTCGGCAATTACATAGCTAGGAATAATACCAAGCGATTCATAATTTCCCATATGCCACATCTTGGCACCAACCTCAGCAGCCATCTTAATGCCATCACCCTTGTTGTACAATGTTCCTAATGGGGTTAGGCGGGTAACGTGCAAGTAGTCTTGCTGCATCTGTGCGTTGTTTTCAAAGCCGCCAGTTGCAAGCACAATGCCACGTTTTGCGTGAATTAAACAGTCTTGGTGGTTCCGATTAATTACAACACCCTGTACTTCACCACTATCAGGGTCTTGTACAAGATGAGTCGCAGTAGAATTTAGCCAAACATCAATTTTGTCTGATCGTTCCATGACGTTTTTACGGATCACCTTCCACAATCCAGCGTCAAAATCGCGATTGTGCACCAAGGCAAAGTCAAAAGTTTCGGCATCTTCGTATTCTGGATACTCGCAAAGACGCTTTTTATTAGCCAAGTGATCACCCGGTTTGTAGTCGCGTGACCAAATAAAGGGAGCAAGTCCAAAATGTTTTTTAAAATACTCCGGCATCCTCACAAATCCATCTAGATATACGTTTAAGGTTTTCTCATCTAGCTCAAATGGTGCTGTCAATTGCTTAAAATAGTTGGTGATTTTTCCTTTATCATGGCCCATTGCCACGTGCTGAGCCGAATAGCGCGTATTACCACCCTCGTGTCCATAAGGAGCCGCATCAACCAAAAGGACGCGAGCACCGTTATCAGCTGCAAACCGAGCAGCAGTTCCACCGGCGCCACCGAAACCTAAAACAATTACGTCATATTCTCCATTCCAATTACTTATTTCATCAATCTTTATCATAGTTGCCAACCTTTTTTTATAATTTTATTGTTAGCTGTTTTTACTTCTTAATGTTATTCAAGGCTTGTTCCACTGCTTCCTTGAAAGCCATACTAGTGGTACTTGCTCCACTCACAACGTCAACTGCAGTTGTTTGATGGTCCAGCATTGCCTGCGTCAAGATTGGAATTGCCTTGCCGCCAAGAGACGGTGTTTCTTTTTGCTGTAAGGTCTCGATTTGGGCAATCTTGTTGCCTTTGGCAGTCACCCGAACCACGATTGGGATATCACTTATGCCATTTTCACTAATTCCAACACCCTGGTTGTCATCAACCACATAATCTGCCAAAGATACATGGGCATCCGACTTAAGATCAGGATTCGTTGAAGCCCCAGTAATAGTATCGTTAGCAAACATTTTTCGTTTAGGCCAAGCCGCGTTTTCACCTGCGATCTTGCCTGATATCAGCAAGTCTGCAATGCTGTTGGCGCCAATATACTTAGTAGCAAATATGTCTCCCAATTCACCTGCTTCATACAGGTGTGGTATCACCTGATTTTCAAGGTCAAGAACTTCACAATTTTCATTTCGGCGGGCACCACCATGCGTATGCAAGATATTGTGTCGAATAGCAATCGCATAATATGGTCCCTTGGCAAAGGCCCGCATCGTGTCAATTTGCCGATTTAGAAACATATCCTGCTTCTTCTCGGTGCACAAGAAGTTAAAGTCAGCAACAGCCTCGACCAATTTGGGTGCCCCGATTTTAGTGGCCAGTTCTTTCAGCGATTCTGCTTTGACAGCATAGGTTAAAAGCTCCTTAATTTGGTCTGCGTTGGTTGAATCATCACTGGCCAATTGGTCATATTGGCGCTGATCCATTACAATGTGGGGATGATTTTGGTTTGGCTGCATGATCCAGTTGCCATGGTTGTATTTGTAGCCATGACGATCTTCTTCGTCTTCACGATAATATCGCGTGCCATCATCTCCAGCTACAAAAATACTGCCATTGAACAGGCTCTTCCAGTTAATCATGTAAGCAAACTTTTCCCGTGGCTTATTTTCATTTAAAGAAAAGCCGTGAGAGTCATAGTTAGACATGTGCCAAAGGCGAGCCCCGGCCTCAACTGCCAAGTCAATGCCCTTGCCCTTGTTGTAGAGCGTGCCAATCGGTGCCAGTGATCCTTGTCCTAAAAAAGTCTGGACCATGTCCTGGTTATTTTCGAAACCGCCGCAAGATAAAACAACCCCGTTTTTAGCAGCCACATTTCTATTAATGCCATTATGCTTAATTTGCACACCTAAAATTGTCTTAGTGGCTGCATCCTGGATCAGGTGCTGGGCTGGACTGGAAAACCAAATATCAATTTTGTCCAAGCGTTCATATACTTTTTTTCGCAATAGTTTCCAAAAGCCACCGTTGTACATTCCGGCGGTGACGCTTTGCGAGCGCATCGTATCGGCGTGAGCATATTCTGGATATTCTCCCTTAGGACGTCTGCCAGTATATTCTGCTTCAATACCAAAATAGTTTTTCGCGTATTCCTTCATCTGTAAAACATTGTCAACAAAAGCATCAAGTGCCTTAGGATCATACTTAAAGGGATAGTATGTCTGCTTGTAGTATTCACGCAGGTCGTTGAAGTCGTCACTCCATGCAAATGCGCCGCCAGCATACCGGGTATTACCACCTTCTTGACCTTCAGGAGCTGAATCAATTAAAAGCACCTTAGCCTTTTTATCGGCCGCAAAGCGGGCAGCACCTGCGCCCGCACCGCCAAAGCCAACGACGATCACATCATAGACCGCATCCCACTTGCTTGTTGAATCATAGATCACAATATCTACCTCCACCTTCATAAAAATCTTGTTAAATGAAATATATGCCGTTAATAAATTTAAGTCTAATAAATTTTAACTTTTCAATTCAGGCAAATTTGATTTACCAATGCTTAAATATCAGTGCTAGTTGCCTTTTTCAGGGAATTTACTATAATTAAAAAAGATATACTTATAAATTATTTTTATTAAACTTGGAGAAAAAATGAATGAAAAAGATCTTTTGTATTTTTGCAAATTAGTTGAAACAGGCAGCTACACAGTAGCTGCTGCTTTTTTTGACGTTACCCAGCCAACAATCTCAATGGCAATCAAACGTCTTAGTGCAGAGTTTGCTGATCCGCTGATTATTCAGAAGAACCGTAAAAGCAAAATTTCATTGACTGCTGCTGGCGAACTTTTATATAAAAAGGCCAGGCTTTTGCTAAAAGATATTGCCAGCATTAACTACGATGTCAAACATGCCAGTGACAAAAAAATCCGACTTGCTTTTTCAGGCGAAGCCGGCAGTCTTTATATTGCTGATGTTGTCCAAGAGTTTTACCAAGCTCAGATTATTCACTTGCTTGATATCAGCACTGAAAGATCAGCTGACGCATTCTCTGATCTGACCAATGGCAATGTGGATGTTGCAATCTACTCCTGGATGGTACCAATTAATGATCCTGAATACTTCATCCACAATCTGCAAAGGACACAATTAGTAGTCATCACTGGTCCTAATGATCCATGGAAAGACGTCCAAGAAGTCAGAGCAGCTGACTTGCGCGAGCGCCATTTTATTGCCCGCAAGCGCGGCTTTTTGACTAGGGAGTGCTTGGAGCGTGAGGCTGAAATGGGCGATTTCACGCCCCAAATCAGGTATACGGCTGCTACAATCCAGTTAATGATTGACTTAGTGAAGCGTAATGTTGGAATCGCACTGGTAATGGAAAGCAGCATCAAAAACATTCCTGGAATTCATGTCGTTCGTTTAAAGGCAGGTCAAAAAATATGGGCCTATATGCAAATTGCCATGCGCAAGAGCTTTGTACCCAACAAGTACCAACGCAAGGGCATCGAAATCTTGCGCCATTTTATGCCTTAGGATTGCAGCAATAATTTAAGAGCACAAAAAAATCTCATGGTTTAAACAAACCATGAGATTTTGCTTTAGTTTTTATGCTAGAGCATTAAATAAGAAAGCGGCAATTGCACCACCACTGAGTGGGGCAACGATTGGTACCCAGCTATAGGCCCAGTCCGAAGTGCCTTTATTGGCAATTGGCATAAATTGGTGAGCCAGCCTTGGTCCAAGGTCACGTGCCGGATTCATTGCCGCACCAGTAGGTCCACCTAGTGACAGAAGAACTGCAGCGATGAGAAAACCCGACAATAGTGGATTTAATCCAGGGGCAAAGTTAGTCTTGCTCATTGCTAATAAGCCATAAACTAAAACAAAGGTTGCCATTAACTCAGTGACAAAGTTCCAGAGGTAATTCCTAATTGCTGGGACGGTCGCAAATGTACCCAAGATTGCTTCTTGGTCATCAGTTTCAGCCCAGTGTGGGTAGTATGTCAGCCATACCAAAACACCACCAACAAAACCACCTGCAACTTGTACTGCAAAATATGGCAATACAGATGCCCACGGTAGCTTGTGCGCGATTGCCATCCCAAGCGTTACTGCCGGATTAAAGTGGCCCGGAGCAAGCCAGCCGACGCTATATACGCCAAACGTCACCGCAAAACCCCAGCCCAGAGCAACAACTATCCAGTCGCTACCTTTGGCCTTTGACTTGTTCAAGTTGACGCTGGCACAAATGCCATCGCCGAGCAAAATTAGGATGATCGTTCCTAGGAATTCCCCTAGCAATTGCATCGATAAACTATTATTCATTTTTCAAACTCCTACTTCAATTGTTGGGCTACTAATAGTCCTGACAATAATTATCAGTAGTAAACTATTCCCAATTTAAATATATAACTAAGCAAAGCCATTGTAAACATTTCTGTTTGGCAAAGAGGGACTTTTTAACTATTCGCTTGCAACCTTTGCACTGGCATGATCCAAGACCGACCACTTCACAAAGTTGTTATCCGCAGACCCAGCATACTTCACGCCATGAATTTTCTTAGTTTGAGAGATAGGAACCCGCTTACCTTTAGCAATGTAATAGCCTGTCATTTTGCCCTTTTTGTTGTAGACATAAGCTTTCTTTTTAGTCTTATAACTCACTGCACGAAATCTTTTCACATTATTGACTTTAACATAGCCTGTCTTCTTCTTGGTGAGATTGAAGCCGAGCAGTGTCTTGCCTTTAACCGTAGTAAAACCAGTAATACCAATTACGGTTCCCTTTTTTACGGTCCGGTTTTTGATTCGCTTACCCTTATCATTGTATACGTAAGACTTTTTGGTTACCTGGGCCAAATGGTGGAACAGTTGCAGGGCCTTGGCAGTATCGCCAGAATTCTTGGCTGGCTTTTTAGCACTACTACCTGGTGTTGCTGGCTTTGCTTGGTCACTGGTACTTGTATTGTCACTAGCAGTACTTGCAGCGGGCGCTGACGAATTAGTCTCTGACCCGGCAAGCTCTGCTGCAAAAACTGGCGCTGCTGTATTCATGCCTAGTGAAAGTATGGTGACACTGACCAAGCTTAATAGTAATTTCTTTTTCATTATGATACCTCTCGATCCATGATTTTGATATCTCCTATTTTACTACACTATGCTATCAAATTCTTGACTTTAATAAACAGTTTTTGTTTTATACTAATTAGGCAAGCCTTGTGCTGCATTAAATTAATTTAGAAAGTTTAACTATGGAAAAAAAGCAAAAAGAACCAATCGAAATCTTAGTCACCATTGACCAAAATTATATTAAACCACTTGAAGTGATGCTCTATTCCCTGCGGCTTAATAACCTGGAGGAACGTTTTCGCATTTGGCTAATTCACGATCAGATTGAAGAAAAAGCCCTCCTTGCCCTCTCCGACTTTGACCAAAAAATTGATCTCAAAATCATGCCCCTAGCCATGAAAGAAGATATCAACTTCCCACAAGGCTTGCTCAACTTGCATGATTATCCCAAGGAAATGTACTTTCGCTTGCTATCAAGCAAGGTCTTGCCCGCAAGCCTCCACCAGGTAATTTACCTTGATCCCGATATTTTAGTCATTAATTCGATTAGGCCATTGTGGGAGCTTGACTTACAAGGAAAAATGTTTGCTGCTGCTGTTCATGAGGGCTTAACTGACATTATGAGTTCAATCAACAACATCCGTCTTGGCACCACCACTGCCTACTTTAACTCGGGCATCATGCTTATGGACCTGGACCGCATGCGCCAGCAAATCAATCCCGAAGATATTTCAAAAGCAATTCAGGAGCATCATGACACATTGATTCTCCCTGATCAGGATATTCTCAACTATCTTTATGGCGAAGATATTTTAAAGATTCCAGAAACACGCTGGAACTATGATGCTCGTGCATATTCCCTTTATCTCACACGTAGTACCGGTACCATAAATACTGAATGGGTCATGGAAAACACGGCAATTTTGCACTTTTGCGGCAAGCCCAAACCCTGGCAACGGGAGAAGCATTCCCGCTTCAAGCCACTTTACTTAAACTACCAGCAAATGACTAACCGTATCCTCAAGTAACAAAAATAATGCGTCATTTCGCTTTTTTCTATTGAAGGACAGGCCAACTGTGATAAAATAAGGAAAGTTGTTAAGACTCAAGCATAGCAATGCTTTACCCGATTTTTGTATAGGATAATAACACGTATTGCATGTTTGACTAAAATTTTATAGAAAAGAGAAGAAAGATATGGCCTCAATTAATAAATCTGAACTTACCAAAGAAGTTGCAGCAAAGACTGAGCTTAAGCAAAAGGATGCTGAAAAAGTTATCGACGCTTTAATTGACTCAATTAAAGAAGACTTGGCTAAAGGCGAAAAAGTCCAAATCATTGGCTTTGGCTCTTTTGAAGTTCGTGACCGTGCAGAAAGAAAAGGCAGAAACCCACAAACTGGTAAGACCTTGACTATTCCTGCAACTAAAGTTCCTGCATTCAAGCCTGGCAAGGCCTTGAAAGATGCTGTAAAGTAACTTATTGCAAATAAAAAAAGCGAGCAGCTAGCTCGCTTTTTTTGTTTGCCCCTTTTACTTGCTTTGGTGGTTCAACCGTTTTGCAAAAAAGTCCCCGACAATTTGAACAATGAAGATCAGGATAATTACCAAAAGGGTTGCCACAAAAGTAACATCATTGTCAAAGCGTTCATAGCCATAGGAGATGGCCGTATTACCAAGTCCGCCAGCGCCAATTGCGCCAGCCATCGCGGTTAGACCAATCAAGCTGATAATAGTTACCGTAGAAACTCGAACTATTTCTGAACGCGCCTCACCCAGATAAACGTTAAAAATAATGTCCCAGTTGGTTGCACCCAGGCTTTGGGCTGCTTCAATTTTACCCCGGTCGACACTTTCAAGTGCAACTTGCACCTGGCGAGCATAAAAGGGAAAGACCCCCAAAGTCAACGGTACCAGTGAGGCGTTAAGCCCAATCTGCGTGAGCACAATTAACTGGGTCAGGGGTGCAATAAAAGCAAGCAGAATAATAAAGGGAATTGCCCGAAAAATGGAAACAATCTTGTCAAAGACATTGAACCAGAACTTGTTTGGCATAATTCCGTCGCTTTTAGTGAGCACTAGCAAAAGGCCAAAAATCAGGCCAAGAATGCCTCCAAAGATAGCTGACCAGAAGGTCATAAAGATGGTCTGCCCCATCGCGGTGCCCCAGCCATTGTCACCTAACCAGCCTAAATTTACAACATTGGGAAAAACTTTGCTAAACCAACTAATCATACAACTTCCCCTTTTCATTTAAACGCGTAACTGCCACCTTTTCTTCAGCCAAAAAACGGCTAGTTTCTTCCTGCTTTTCACGGTCGCCCTTGACTAAAACCAGCAAAGTGCCGATTGGTTCATCGTTGAGCATTTCAACATTGCCATAAAGCATGCTGGCCTCAACTCCAATTTCGCGGTAAAGGTCAATAATAATTGTCTTAGTGACATTGGCCATACTATAAACCAATTGGTAAATGGCCTCGTCTTCTCCCAACTTGTCCAAGTTAAGCGACTTCAAGGTGTTGATCACTTGACCTGAACCACCAACAAAGTTTTGGGTGAGTTCATTTTTAGGATGAAGGATCACGTCACGCAGGTTCCCCTGCTCAACAATTTGGCCATGCTCCATCACGGCTACCTGGTCACAAATCTGCTTGACTGCGCTCATCTCATGCGTAATCAATACGATGGTTAGATTGAGCTCATCTTTTAACTTTTTTAGTAAAGTTAAAATTTGTTGGGTATTTTGTGGATCAAGCGCGCTGGTGGCCTCATCCGAGATCAGTATGTCTGGTTCATTAGCCAAAGCTCGAGCTATTGCCACACGCTGCTGTTGTCCGCCAGATAGTTGGACCGGGTAGAAGTGTGCCTTGTCTTTAAGATCAACCAGTTCAAGTAAATTTAGTGCCTTATCCTCGATCTCCTGATCCTTTAAGCCTGAGTGCTTTAGAGCAAAAGCCACATTTTCTGCCACTGTGATTTCGTTTAATAAGTTAAAATTTTGAAAAATCATTCCAATTTTACGGCGCGCTAGCTGCAGCTTTTTGTTGCTGATCACTTGCTTGCCTTCCTTAACGAAGTCGCAGTCATCGACTCTGATTGACCCTGAAGTAGGTTTTTGCAAGAGGTTGATGGTCCTGACTAAAGTTGACTTGCCCGCACCAGAAAAGCCTACAATCCCATAGATTTGTCCTTTTTCAACGGTCAAATTGACACCTTGAACGGCCTGCACAAGGTGGCCCTTTTTATCGGGAAAATCAACATTGACGTGCTTTAATTCAATAATACCCATTTTCAATGCCTCCTTGGTTAAAATTTAAGGTCCCAAGCCGGTTTTTCGATATCGCCATAATACTTCTTGTAAAGACGCTTGGTTTCAGCGGTTTGAAAAGCCTTAACTACCGCAATGTAGTCCTTGTTTTTTTCTTCACCCTTGCGTGCACCAATTATATTTACCCACTGCAAGGAGTCCTTGTTAACAGGCTCAACATAGATTGTTTCTTTTTTGCCCAGTCCTGCAGGAGACGCAAAGTCATTGTTGACCACTGCTGCATCAACTGAATTGATCACCCGGCCGGCTTGGTCAGCGCTGATCTCTTTAATTTTAAGCTGCTGGGGATTCTTGATAATGTCAGCTGCTGTTGCTAGAGTCTTGCCTGGTCGCAACTTGATTAATCCCGCATTCTTAAGCACAAACAGTGCGCGAGACTCATTGCTGGCATCATTTGGTACAGCAATCGTAGCTCCAACTGGTAACTCACTCAACTTGTGATACTTCTTTGAATATAGCCTAATTGGGGCAATCTTAGTACGGCCAATGGCAACTACACCGCCATGGTTTGCCTTGTTCCAGGCCTTTAAGAAGGCATAGTGCTGAAAAGAGTTAAGATCGATATCGCCGTTTTTAACCGCCTTGTTGGGCTGGTTGTAGTCAGTAAAGTTCTTAAGCTTAATTGTGACGCCATACTTCTTTTTGGCTAGCGCTGCCGCATGGTCCCAAATCTCTTGCTTGGGCTTGGTTATGCTGACCACCCCAACCATGACCACATGGTTTTGTGAATCATTGTTCTTCTTTGGACCAAAACTAAACCAGGCCGCAACCAAGATAAACAGGGCAATTAATGCCCAGATAATATTTCGTTGTTTCTTCTTCGTCATTTGTCCAACCTCCAACTTCGCAAATAAAAAAAGCACTCATCCTTTGCCAAGGACGAGTGCTTCGTGTTACCACCTTTAATTCACCTATTACTCACGTAATAAATCTCACTAGCTGTCAATCAACAGCCTGCACTGATAACGGACGCAACTCCGCCGCTAGCTAATTATCACCAGCGGTCATCACTACAAGCCCATGTTCACCATCCCCTGCTGTCCGACTCTCACCATAATGTCAGCTCTCTTTATCAGCAAGGCTAATCGCTACTCTGCTTTTCAAGATGTATTAATTATTTAATTGTTTATTAATTTAGCATTTAAATTTTTTTCTGTCAAGCACCTTTTTACTTTTAATGTTTGTCGCAAATAAACTTTTCCTTCGCCCAAAATTATATGCAAAAGAAAAATGACGAAAATTGCAATTTTAAGTTGAACACCCTACTTGATCTGATAGATGCAATCTAATCTTCTTTCATATAATTCATCGGGTGTGTGGTAGGCTAAGATCTTGCGGGGCAGGTTATTGCACCATTCCTC
>NZ_JBWXGC010000019.1:0-7215 GCF_059900865.1 Lactobacillus sp. XV31L
TAAGCGAGTTCATTGGAGACTTCTTTCTAGAATTAGGTTGGTAATTACATTCTATCAGAGAAGTCCAATGGACTTTTTTCATTTTCTAATCAGCGCAAGTGTTCAACTTCATTTTACAATTTACCATCCTATTCTTTTAATATTAAAACTTTACTATGATATTATACTACTGGTAATAGGCCAAAAATGTTCCAAATAAAAAACTTTGACTCACTTCAAAGGCGAATCAAGGTTTAAGATGTTTACTCCTTTGCAGGCGGTAGCTTCTGGCCTTTGTTAACTTTCACTAGCACGGTGAGGGTAACGATGAAGACGATGGCGCTAAGTCCCAAAACGCCGTACAGGGCATAATTAACGTTGATTGTACCAGCAATAGTGGTAAAAATGGTTGTCATTAATGGTCCAGCGATTGACAAGATTGTATTTAAAAGCCCTGCCGAAGAAGCCAAAATTTTGCGATCCACTGAGACAACCAACCATTGCATTAATTTCGGACTGATCGTGCCAGCTAAGAAACCAAGCGTGGTCAATAAGATAAGGCAAAATATGCTGTTCTTGTTCAAAATGGCAATAGTCATAAAGGCACTATTGATAGTAGCTAATAAAGATAGCTGGAAAAGCGAAGTGTTTTTAAGAAGCTTGGTGCCGACGGCACTGCCGAGGGCCAAACCGGTTGCGGCAGCCGCTCCTAAAAGTGCGATGGTGAAACTATAGCTGCCAATAAGCATGCTTTTATTGCCGGCAATAACGATTGAAACCAGTGGTTCAACCGTGCTGAGCAGACCATTAAGCATGGCTACGACTAAAACAATCGTTAAGAGTCCGTGAGCTTGCCGTACTTGCCTGAATGATGAACCAAGCGTAGCAAAGAAGTTTTGGCTGTTGACCTCTTCTTTATGGTCAGGCTGCTGCTTGCGAACGCTTGCCCCAATGTTAGCGTAGAGTAGGCCGGCTGCTAGAAAGGTTAACGCATTGACAACGGCCAGTTCTGAGTATGACATGAAGAGCAGGAGCCCGGAGCCAACGAATTGTGCGACTAGCGTAATTAGTTGTGCTACGCCACTGGTAAAACCCTGGGCCTCAGCCATTTCATTTTCACCGACGAGACCAACAATTAAGGGTGTTTGTAATCCACCAGAATACATGCCGGAGAGATCAGATACAAAGTTGAGTCCGATAACCATTAAAACAAGGTTCCAGCCGGCAATATTGGCGACAAAGAGCAGGCCCACCAGCATGTACAGGGCAAAGCGAATGACTGCAAGCCAGACAATTACGCGGTACTTATTGGGCGTCCGGTCAGCCAGGTAGCCACTGAGACTTTGAATAAGGTTTGGAAGCGATTCGGTAATCGCAATCAAAGATAATGCTAGGGAATAATTTTTTAATTTGCTGGCATAAGTCATGAGTGCCAAGTAGAAAAGGATGTTTCCTGCGCCAGATAGCCAGCTGGCAAGAGTGAATTTTCTGTAGTTTTTATTCTTTAAAAAGATGTTCATAATTTTACTTCTCCTGCTTCTTAATTCGATGATATTTTTATTATAAGTAGGTTATAATTTTAAGTAGGGAAATGTCGTATTCGAAATTTTTTGGCAAAATAAGAAAGAGGAAACACGGTGACAATTGGTGAATTGCTGAGGCAGTATCGTTTAGAACAGGGCAAAACACAAAAAGAATGGGCTGGCGCAATAGTTAGTCCCTCATGTTATTCCAAGGTGGAAAAGAACATACACCGCATTACAGCAGATGATTTGGTTAACTTGCTGCAGGCAAATAATGTTAACATAATCAGTTTTTTCAGTAAGTTAAATTGGTCAGATAAAGTCAGATATGACCAATTCACAGAAATCAGTCAAGCAGTTAATGAAGCTTATTACCTAAAAGATCAGGAGAAACTTGCAAAAATCAGAAAGAAAATTGAAAAAGCCGATATACCCGATAAAGAAGTTCAGCTTTTGATAATTGCCGAAGTTGTTGCTTCTATGACAGATAATCTCGAAGTGCTAGGTGAAGCAAAAATTCAAAAACTCAAAGAACTTGTTTTTTCTTCTGATAACTTTGATGAGAAGAGACTGCGGTTATATACTAATTTAATTCGATATTTTGATTTTGCCAGTAACTTATCTATTAGTCAGCGGGTAATCAACAAATTTAGCCATTCGCAAACTACGAGCGACCAAGAGGCGGTGATGGGGATTTGCGCGAACATGCTGGAGGAATGCATTATACATGATGATTATGATAGCACCCAGTTTTATATTGAAGCTGCCAACAAGTTTACTATGAGACCACTTTTATTTTTCATTAAGAACATGCTGGTAATACTTCAAAATATGATTGCTTATCATAAGGACAAGGACCCGGCCCACTTGTCTAATGCTCAAAGAGCCATTGATAACTATGCCATGTTGGGGGTGCCTGCCTATGGACAAGAAGCAGAGAGATTCTTTACTAAATATAAAGACCAATAATGTGGTTGAAAGCTTTGTCCCAAGGTCTATTACCGACGCCCAAATTTTATAAGACAGAATTAAAGCAGGCAGTAATAATGGTGCCTTGGTTGAATAGCAGGAATTTTAGGATTTTTCAAAATATAGTTGAGAGCAAGAATATGTTGCTGTATTATATGGGTAATACATAAACCCTGTCTTTAATTTAATTGAAAGGAAAAAGCAATGCCCAAAAAAATATTGGTCGGAGCGGCGGCAGTGATTGTTGCGGTTATTGGCTTCTTTGCCATTGGTCACAATACCTTTACGGACTATCTCAATCCCTTTATCCCAGAAACTATTAGTTACGCCAAGGTACCTAAGAACACGCAGAAATATTATCAGGTAGATGCTGTTAATGCCCAGACGGGCAAGAAGCTGCCGTACAAAATACAATACGTTGGTGGTTATGACCCTACTAGGCAATACATTAAAATTCACCATAAGGGACAATACGCAAGAATCATTGATTATATTTCTAAGCAAAAATTTGCAAACGCTGGCAAATAAAGTAAGGAGTCTGTAGATATGCAGGCTTTTTTATCCAGAATCCGTAAAACTTGCTAAAATACCGACTTATCTAGCGGTCAGGGCTTGAATGTCGGCCCTTAAAGTTGAATAATAATATATGAGAATAACTTTTTCAGATAACTTTTGGTAAAATAAGAAGTTGTTAACAGTTTTTTACGGAGGAAATTATGTCTTATAAAGACAATATGATGTTGTTTGCCCTTAATTCGAATGTGCCGCTTGCCGAAAAAATTGCTGACCGGGTGGGCGTACCACTCAGTACATCAAGCGTGCAGCGCTTTAGTGATGGCGAAATTCAAATTAATATTGATCAATCGGTGCGGGGAAAGGATGTGTACCTGATCCAATCGATGAGTGTTCCAGTTAACGATAACATGATGGAACTGTTAATTATGATTGATGCCGTGCGCCGTGCTAGTGCACAGACGGTCAACATCGTGCTCCCATACTATGGCTACGCCCGCCAGGACCGCAAGACCCGTCCACGTGAACCAATTACTGCTAAATTGGTTGCCGACATGTTGCAAGAAGCTGGCGCCACGAGGGTGCTATCCCTTGATCTGCATGCACCGCAAATCCAAGGCTTCTTCGATATTCCAGTTGACAACTTAATGGGGGCACCGCTTCTGGCAGACTACTTCTTGCGCAATCACCTGGAAGAAGATGCAGTGGTTGTCTCCCCTGACCACGGCGGCGTCACCCGGGCCAGAAAATTGGCTGAATTCTTGGGCACTTCAATTGCAATTGTGGATAAACGCAGACCGCGCGCTAATGTTGCTGAAGTAATGAACATCATTGGTAATGTGAAGGGCAAACGCGCTATTATCATTGATGACATGATTGATACTGCAGGCACGATTACGCTAGCAGCTCAGGCCCTGATTGATGCTGGGGCAACGGAAGTTTATGCTAGTGCAACGCACGCTGTTTTATCAGGACCAGCTGCCAAGCGGCTGAATGATTCTCCGATTAAGAACTTGGTGTTGACCGATTCAATCAATCAACCTGTGGAAAAAAATCTGGAAAAAACACTGCTTGTTTCAGTGGGACCGCTAATTGGGGATGCCATCAAGTGTATTCAAAAGCATGAACCACTTAGTCCTCTCTTTAATACAAGATACCAAAAGGATAAACATTGATCCATACGTAAGTGTTAAAAATAACAGATATGTACTTGATGATAAAGCCAAAAATATCATTACACCAGCTGAGTATAATACTGCTCAAAAAATGATTGCTAAAACTAATCAAGTTATTTCTGGAACACAATTTGTAATTGACAAAGACACCAAAACGACTGAGCTTGAATTTACAATACGAGATTCCGATAACTCTTTTAAAGTTGTTCCTTCAACAGAAAATCCCAGCATACAAGTCCGTTCAAAATACCACTTTGGAGTTAACAAAGTAAAATTTCATTGGAACTATGTTAGAATTTATCTTGATAGAACTATGGTTAAAAATATTGTTAATGGTGGTGGAGCACTTAGTGTTTGGCTTGGAAGCGCACTACCATTAGGCGGTGCTATTACAGCTTTCGTAGTTTCAAATATTGGTGAAAAATGTTAAAGGCGGAATTTACGTAGATTTTAATTATCTTACTGGAGGTATAATTTCAATGATGACGTCTTGGGGCTGGCAATAAATACAAAATGTTAATGAGGAGAAAAATGAAGCAAAATTTATTTAAATCCATACTGGTAAAACTTTTTCGAACTACTCTAAGGACTAAAAAGAAACATTCTTTTTTATTACCTGTTGTTGTAGGACTTTCAGTATTTTGCTTTTCTTGCTTTGTTTCTCCACACATCAATACCAATTGGGAAAATTCACTGGCGATTGCAATTTTAGTTGTTGTCATTTCGCTTTTAACAATACAACTTGTCAACATTTATGACACGAAAAATAAAAAAATTGAAAAGTCTTATCAGCTTAAGTTAACCCTCTAGATTTTGAACAAAATCTAGAGGGTTTTACTGTGGTTAAATTTACTGTCGAACAAGAATTACAAGCGCTTAACTTGCTCAAAGAAGGCTACAGCAGCCGTTCTGTAGCGCAAATAATTGCACCGGATCGTATAACTAATTGATACCTGGGCTGCGCAATACCAGCACTTTGGGTTGCAGGGCCTAGAAATTCAGAACACTCCGCAAAATTATCGTGGTCAATTCAAGCTCCCAGTCTTAAATTGGAGAAAAGAACATGACGACACCTATCAAAATACCGTTATTCACTTCAAAATTGCCACTCCCAGCTTAATTTGTACTTGGCAAAAGCGTTTTGACGAGGGGGCTTAATCGCTCTTTACCAAACGAGGCCGATCACCGATGAACAAATCACCTAAGGAACCAGTTAAGTATACCAGCAGCGAGTTATCTGAATTAGAGCGGCTGCTCTTAGAAAACCGTCAGCTCCATATTGAAAACGACTACCTAAAAAGGAGATACAAATTTGAAATATTTAATACTAGCTGAAAAGCCTTCTGCTGCACGGCACTTTGCGGAAGCCTTAGGCTGTTTTAGCGGCTTTATCAATTTAATACTTGGTGGCTCCGAGACAGATAGCTAGGATATTGTCGCAGCACGTGGCCACTTATTAGAATTGAAGGAACCTCATGAAATGGTAGCACCAGATAAGGTGGCCAAATATAAAGACTGGACTGACCTAGCCAATTTTCCGTGGAATCCTTCTGATTTCACTTGGGAAAAGCTTCCAAAAAATCAGATCATGGTGCCAACCGTCCAGGTCCAAACGTTCCTGAAAGTATGGCTCAAGTAGAGCAAGCGCTTAACTTGCTCAAAGAAGGCTACAGCAGCCGTTCTGTAGCGCAAATAATTGCACCGGATCGTATAACTAATTGATACCTGGGCTGCGCAATACCAGCACTTTGGGTTGCAGGGCCTAGAAATTCAGAACACTCCGCAAAATTATCGTGGTCAATTCAAGCTCCCAGTCTTAAATTGGAGAAAAGAACATGACGACACCTATCAAAATACCGTTATTCACTTCAAAATTGCCACTCCCAGCTTAATTTGTACTTGGCAAAAGCGTTTTGACGAGGGGGCTTAATCGCTCTTTACCAAACGAGGCCGATCACCGATGAACAAATCACCTAAGGAACCAGTTAAGTATACCAGCAGCGAGTTATCTGAATTAGAGCGGCTGCTCTTAGAAAACCGTCAGCTCCATATTGAAAACGACTACCTAAAAAGGAGATACAAATTTGAAATATTTAATACTAGCTGAAAAGCCTTCTGCTGCACGGCACTTTGCGGAAGCCTTAGGCTGTTTTAGCGGCTTTATCAATTTAATACTTGGTGGCTCCGAGACAGATAGCTAGGATATTGTCGCAGCACGTGGCCACTTATTAGAATTGAAGGAACCTCATGAAATGGTAGCACCAGATAAGGTGGCCAAATATAAAGACTGGACTGACCTAGCCAATTTTCCGTGGAATCCTTCTGATTTCACTTGGGAAAAGCTTCCAAAAAATCAGATCATGGTGCCAACCGTCCAGGTCCAAACGTTCCTGAAAGTATGGCTCAAGTAGAGCAAGAATATGGCCGCTGCGGAAGGATAATTTACGAAACGTTGGCTCGGTCTTTTCTGGCAATTCTGGGCGCCGACTATACCTGCTAGCATGCCTATCTTCATACGCTGACTTTAAAAGCAGCATCAAAATACCACAAGACCAAGGCTATAAAGATATTTTCAATTTTGCGACCCTGCAAGAACCAAATGAAGCAGTGTCCGAAAACCAGTTTGAAGGTCAGGCTAACTTATTTTTTTTGAAGGGCAAAATCCTAAACCACAGGTACCCGGTCTCCTCTTTGTAATTAATTATTTGGTCAAACACAATATTGGAACCGGGGCAACTCAAGAATCTACGCTGGCCGCAATTTCTACTGGCAAGGATAAATTGATTGAGAATAAAAATGAAAAATACAGCTTAACCGATCTAGGTTTGATTCAGGCAATGATTAGCAGGCACACGCAAATTGCTAGTCCCAAAGTGACTTTGAAGTTGCAAGAGGCTATGGACCAGGTTGGCCAGCTAAAAATGCCGAAGATGAATGTGCCGAATACGATGGCGCAGATAGTTATCCATGATAAACAAGCAATGCTAAACAATCAAGCCGCTTTAGCTTCGTCTCAACAGCTGCTAAAGGCTAAAGAAGAATGGGCCAAAGCTCAA
>NZ_JBWXGC010000002.1:0-194889 GCF_059900865.1 Lactobacillus sp. XV31L
ATTAAGCGAGTTCATTGGAGACTTCTTTCTAGAATTAGGTTGGTAATTACATTCTATCAGAGAAGTCCAATGGACTTTTTTCATTTTCTAATCAGCGCAAGTGTTCAACTTCATTTTACAATTTACCGTTTAGTTATTTTAATTAACTTCTTTCCTAAATCATTACTTACACTGGTTAACAGGTGAAATACTTCTATTGGAAAAAATGATTTTTTCTAAAATTTGCCCTAAAATATTATTTTTTCTTTTTCCACCATTAATTTTACTTAATTCTTCTTCATTTAGTAAATGAAATTCGTTTATTTTTGTTTCTTTCATTTTCAACCTCTTTTTAAAGCAAAATTGGGATCTACCCAATTTTCATATGTTGATTAATATCTTTTAACGCCTTAAAAACAGTTTCTTTTTTATCTTTTAAATCCCCCTATTTGAACTTTCAAGATAATATTTATTTTATGATTAAAATAATCATTTTCTCAAGCTAAATTTCTAAGAGATGCATCAAAGGCTGATTTATCATGCTTCCAGAAATTACTTAATTAAAGCAAAATTATTTTTAACCAAGATTATTCTTTTACAATTTGCGCATTCTTGTGTTCAATTAGCTCTAGATTTTACCAGTTCATAGACGTAGGAAATTTCATTAGGCCGGTAAACACCATGAAGCGTTCCAACCTTGGTAAAGCCCATCTTAGTAATCAGATGCTGCATGGCTTTGTTATCTTTATGCGTATCAATTCTGATTGAAGCTACATCATCGCGCTTGGTCTTGATGTCGTCAATAACTGAACTGAGCAGCTGGGTGGCATAGCCCTTGCCTGCATGCTGGGAATGAATGGCTACACGGTGAATAACTACATACTTGTCCGTGTCAATGAGCCACTCACCATTTAAGTGGTCATAAGAATGGTCGGGTGCGTCTACGATGGCAATTGCCCCAACGGTTTCATGATCATCAGATTCAGCCAAGAAGGCCCAGCCTTTTGCTATGTCCTCTTCGATCTGACCGGTAGAGGGATAGTCCCCCTGCCACTGGTTGACACCACTTTCTGCCAGTTGGTTGGCTCCATCCTTTAAAATGGCGATAATTTGCTTAAAATCCGCCCTCGTTGCTTTTCTTAACTGCAAGTTGCTTAACTCCTTTTTTGAAATACCGTATTATTATATATACTCACACGGCATTTGTAAAAAAAAACGTCTAACTTTTATATTTTTGCACCAATAATTTTTAGTATCATGAAGAATAGATGAAATGAAGTCTGGTACTGACAGTCCAAATATATTATAATATTGATATATAAGTACAGTACCGTCTGTATAATGGCGATTATCAAAATTTAAAGGCAGGTTAAACAATGAATAAGAAACATAATTTTTGCATCAATATTAGAAAATTTGCTCTCAGCAGTATTACTATAGCTTCTCTGGGTATACTATTTGTCAATAATAGTGAAACAGTCCACAGCGCAAGTTTAACTGGAAGTCAGTCACTACTGGTTCGTACGTCTCCAATAAATGTTAAACTTGAATACAGGGACACAGCAGGCAAGTTGCTGTCGCCATCATCCCAACCCAAAAGTGTTATTCCAGGCAGTGTAATTTTACCCAAGGCAGACTTTGATCAAGTCCTTGCTTTATATAGTAGTCAGGGCTATTCCTTTATTGCCGCTGCTTCAACTATTGTACCTGATTCAAATGGTGACTTGGTCTTACCAAATACTGTTACAACAGACCAGACCTACACAATAGTTTTTCAAGCCAATTCAACCCCTGTACGCGGTGGTAATGTAACCGTACATTACCAAGATGAAAATGGTAATAAGCTGACTGATGATGAGGTATGGGGTGGTGATATTGGTGATACCTATAGCAGCAGACAAAAACCAATTGACGGATACAGTTTTAAATTGGTTAAGGGACAAGCTGCTGGATACTTCACCCGTTTTCCCCAAAGTCTTACTTATATATACACTAAAGATGAAATAAGTGATGATACCATGAAGCCGGTTAATCCTGTTGAGCCAGCCATTGATGATCCAATTGCTGATACTACCACGAGTGAAACTGTAGATCCTGGCAGCAAACACGAAGTAGATGGTAAGAAGATAAATAAGCAGAAAGTCAATTCAAACTCCTTCCCTGTAAGAGAAAATAATTTAGCAAAGAACAAGTCAGAATTACCCCAAACCGGTCAAGATGCTAGACTCCAATGGGCAATGATAACCAGCGGAATAATTGCAGTCATCATTGCGCTTGGTAGTGCATTGAAGTTGCGCAAACATCAATAATGAATTAGGCTGTTTTGATACTTCTATAGAAGATCAAAAAGTAATATTGACGCAGACATATAGTTTACATGCTAAAGATAAAAAGGCTGTTACTCCAAAGTAACAGCCTTTTTATCTATCTTTAAACACTATGATTTTTAAGCTCCATGGAATTGCGTAAGTGAAAACACATCAAGTCCAGGCAATTTTTCCTTGCCCTTAAGATCTGGCAATTCGATGTAAAAGGCAGCTCCAACTAGATTGCCGCCCAAATTTTCAACCAACTGCTTGCATGCCCGCAAGGTTCCCGCAGTAGCTAGAAGATCATCACAGATGACCACCCTTTGACCTGGTTTGATTGCATCCTTGTGCATCTCCAAGCTGTTAGAACCATATTCTAAATCATAGGAAGCACGTTCAACATCGCGTGGAAGCTTGTGAGGCTTTCTTGCTGGCACAAACCCTATTCCTAATTCAGTTGCCACTGGACAACCCACGATAAAACCACGGGCTTCAGGACCAACAATAACATCTGCCTGCCGGCTTTTAGCGTAGTCAGCTAGTTTGTGGGTCGCTGTCCTAAATAGTTCTCCGTCTTGCAGAATAGGAGTAATATCACGAAAAATGATGCCCTCATTGGGAAAATCATCAACACTTGCAATGTGTCTTTCAAAATCGTTTGCCATAAGAAGAAAAAACCTCCAAAACTTCAATTGCTTGCTAAAGCTTCTTTGACTTTACTATTCTAACAGACTTTAACCCTAAAAGCATTAACTAGCCCTAATTAATGTCGTTTTAACTGCTGTTTCACATACATTAAGAGCTGACTGCTAGACATTTGACGCAATTCTTGGACGAACTTGACCTGGGTCTGCGTTGCCCTATAGTACCTGGAAGCCGTAAGTGGTTGTTTGCTGGGGTTAGGGTTGGCAAAAAGCTTATCTTGGTCAAGATTGACAAATTTTAATTCAAAAAAGACCCGCAAGACAAAGAGCAAGGTGGGATAGTCCACTTTTAGGAAACTTGCAACTTGACGATAATCTTTAATTGTCAGTCCCCCATGTAAATAGACATACTTCAGTACGCTGGCAAAAAGTTCCTTGCCCGGAATGCTTTGAACTGGCAATTGGTCCAGCAAAAAGCGCAAATACAGCTGCTGGTAGTCGGCTTGCAAGGCTGAGTTTAATTCCTGCTGGCTGTGCGGGGTATCCAACAAGACCGCAACTTCACCGCTGTCATTATAGTCACTGACTAAGGCTAGCTTTTGAGGATCAATATTCAAGCTGCCAATAGCTGCTGCCCTATTTTTTTCATCAAATAGCAGGTATCGATCCGCAAAGCCCATCACATGTTTTTCCTGGCGCAAGTCAACGACCGGCAATGATTTAATGACCTGGGGCGCTGCAAAAATGATGCCTTGCATTATCCCTTGCACCTTGACCTGGCCCCGAAAGCAATTTTCTTCCAGCTGGATGAAGAGCTGGTCAATATACGCCAATAAGGGCTTGGTGAGGAACTTTTTGTTAAAGCCAACCACGTCCAATTTGTCACTATCTTTAGTGATCGTTAATTTGATGTGATTTTTATCCTTGCCCATAAAAAAGCAGCCGCTGATTTGGGGGTGGGAAATACTGAAAATGGGCTGACTATTGTCTGTCCCAAATGGGCCAACTTGATTGATTGCAGCAGTTGTATCCAAGTCAAGGCCAGTAAATGGCAGTTCCCCATCATAATGCTTCACAAGACTTGTATGCGGACTATGAAAACTTTTTTCAAAAGCATCCCTCAGCGGGGCAATTTTGTCTTCTTCAAGGGACAGGCCACAGGCAAAATCATGGCCGCCAAACTTGAGCAAAAGATCTTCTTTCAACGGATTAAGGGCATCAAAGAGGTTGAAGCCAGGAATAGACCGACCTGACCCCTTGATTATTCCTTCATCGTTTTTGGTTAAAACAATTGTCGGCTTATGCATCTGCTCGGCCATTCTATTGGCTACCAATCCTAAAACGCCTTCGTGAAAATCTGGGTCATAAATTACTAGCGTATTTTTAACCTGCCAGCCCCTGGTCTTGACTTGCTTTAAGCAAGTCTTGTTAACTTGCAAGGTCAGGTCCTTACGCTCTTCATTAAGGTGCTCAACCTGATCAGCAATTTCTTGTGCCTTGTCTTCATCGTCACACAAAAGCAGTTCAACAGCTAATTGAGCATTGGCAAGACGGCCCACCGCGTTCAGGCGGGGAGCAATATTGAAGCCTACATCAGTCTCATTGATCTGACCTAAAGTTAAGCCGGCATTTTTGATTAAGGCGCGCAATCCTGGTCTTTCAGTCTGATTGAGCATTTCCAGGCCACGTTTAACAATGATATGGCCCTCGCCCGAAACCTTGACCATGTCGCCAATCGTTCCAATCATTGCCAGTTCAAGCAGTTCAGACATCGGATCTTGCATTAATTCACGGCAAATGGTATAGGCAACGCCAGCACCACAATAGTCGTCAAAGGGATAATCTTGACCTGGAAAATTGCAGTGCACCAGTGCATAACAGTCGGGTATCGCTTCTTGCATCTTATGGTGGTCGCTAATGATGGTGTCAACTCCCTGGCTATTGGCATAAGCCACCTCTTCAATCCCGGTAATGCCATTGTCAACCGTAATAATTAGCTTTGTACCATCTGCCACAATTCGTTTGTACGCTTGCAAATTGGGACCATACCCGTCACGAAAACGATCCGGAATGAAAAAGTGGACATCAGCCCCTAAAATACTGAGCGTCTCCACCATGATAGTGGTAGCTGTGATGCCATCAGCATCATAGTCGCCATAAATAGTGATCTTTTCACCATTGTCAATTGCTTGGTTAATCCGCTTGACAGCCTTGGCCAAATCGTGCATTAACTTAGGATCAGCCAAGTCTTCTTCGCTGGCATTGAGCCAGAAATCAAGTTTTTCTTTGGTGTCAATTCCACGCAAAGAAAACAACTTAGCTGCAATTGGGCTAAGTTGGTAAAATGAAACTAATTCGGGCGCCAGCTCGCTGCTTGTCCTTTGTTTCCATTCTATCATCTGTTAATTAAACCTTTTTTCTGAATCCTTGAGCAATAACTTGGACCCTTTAGCTTGTTAAATCGTCGTCGTTCATCTTTAAAACAGCCATAAATGCTTCTTGAGGAACTTCAACTCGGCCAACTGACTTCATCCGCTTCTTGCCCCGCTTCTGCTTTTCCAGCAGCTTGGCTCGCCGGTCAGGATCACCAGTATGGATCTTCCATGTAACATCTTTGCGGTATGGTTTGACAGTTGCGCGCGAGATGATTTTTGCTCCAATCGCTCCCTGAATATCAACTTCAAAGTTTTGCCGTGGAATTAGCTTTTTCAGCATTGATGTCATCTGCCTTGCCCGCTTTTGGGCCTCATCACGATGAGCAATAAAACTCAAGGCATCAATCGCCTGTTTATTTAGCAAAATATCGATTTTTACCAGGTCAGTAGCCTGATAACCGGTGATTTCATAATCAAGCGATGCGTAGCCCTTGGTCGAAGACTTCAAATCATCAAAAAAGTCATAAATGATTTCCGCCAACGGCATATTGTAGATGACATTAACCCGGTACTTGTCTAAGTAGTCCATTGTGACAAATTCACCGCGCTTACGCTGACACAGCTCCATCACTGGGCCCACAAAGTCATTAGGCACCATTACTTCTGCCTTAACATAGGGCTCTTGTACTTCCTTATACTCGCCGGCAGTAGGCAAGTCAGACGGATTATCGATTACCTTGGTCGTTCCATCATTCATAAGAGCATGATAGTCAACAGACGGTGCAGTCATAATCAAGTCTAGGTCAAATTCTTGCTCTAGCCGTTCCTGGACCACATCCATGTGCAGCAAGCCTAAGAAGCCGCACCGAAAACCAAAGCCTAAAGCAGTTGAAGTTTCTGGTTCAAACTCTAGTGCCGCATCGTTCAACTGCAACTTTTGCAGAGCCTCTTTTAAGTCATCATACTTGGAATTGTCCACCGGGTACATACCAGAATAAACCATAGGCGGAATCTGCCGGTAGCCCGGAAGTGGTTCCGCAGTAGGCTTTTGCGCTGAAGTAATGGTGTCGCCCACTCCTGTTTCCCGCACCGACTTGATATTAGCTGTCAAGTAACCTACGTCGCCCGCAATCAAAATGTCCTTTTTAACGGGATGAGGACTCAAGACACCCACTTCAGTTACTTCATATTCCTTACCCGTATTCATAATCCGAATGTGGTCACCGGGCTTAACCATGCCATCTTCGATCCGGACGGATAAAACTACCCCGCGATAGTCATCGTACTTGGAATCAAAAATCAAGGCCTTTAAAGGTGCTTCCAGGTCCCCGCTTGGTGCTGGCACGCCTTGGACAATATACTCCAAAAGCTCCGCAATTCCTTGTCCGGTCTTGCCCGAAACCTCAACGGCATCATCGGCATCAATGCCCAGCATCTCAGCAATTTCTTCCTTGGCTTGGTCGGGATCCGCTGATGGCAAGTCAATCTTGTTAATCACCGGTAAAATCTCCAAGTCATTATCGACAGCCAAATATGTATTGGCAAGTGTCTGAGCCTGGACGCCTTGGGAGGCATCAACTACTAAAAGAGCGCCCTCACAAGCAGCCAATGACCGGGATACCTCGTATGAAAAATCAACGTGGCCCGGTGTGTCAATCAGGTGAAAAATATAGTCTTCCCCATCATGAGCATGGTACTTAATCTCAACTGAGTTCATCTTGATCGTAATACCACGTTGACGTTCAAGCGGCATGTCATCCAGCATTTGATTCTTAAGCTGGCGCTCTGATACCGTATCTGTTAGTTCCAGTATGCGGTCGGCAATGGTCGACTTGCCATGGTCAATATGCGCTACAATGGAAAAGTTGCGAATATGTTTTTGATAGTCTTGTAATTTTTTGATGTCCATAAATAATTTGCATCCTTTGATTCTATTATTCTATTATAGCAAATTCACCAGGGGGATAAAATCAAATAAGCCCAATCTTGTCTGTCCCTTGACACACAAAAAGGACTGACTCGGATTAAAACGCGAGCTAGTCCCATTGAATTTGCTTTTACTGTAACTTTTCCTTCAATCGTTCAAAGAAGCCTTTTTCTTGCGGCGTAATTGATCCACCACCAGCCTTGACAAAGTCAACTAAGGCTTGTTTTTGTTCTTCGTTGATTGTCTTGGGAATTTGTACTTCAACTGTCGTTATTTGGTCGCCCTTGCCGTTGCCACGCAGGTAGGGTACACCCTCACCATGCAAGGTAAACTTTTTGTTGGGCTGGGTGCCAGCTGGAATCTTTAGCTTTTGGTCGCCATGCACAGTCTTGATCGTAATTTCATCACCAAGAGTTGCTTGAGCAAAGGAAATAGGCACGGTCGTATAAATCGTTGTCCCCTGCCGTTCAAATTCCTTGGATGGTTTGATCCGGTAACTAATGTACAAGTCACCGTAAGGCCCGCCATTCTTGCCGGCCTCACCCTGGCCCTCATATCGTAGTTGTTGACCATTATCAATGCCAGCTGGGATATTGACTTCGATTGTATTTTTACCCTGGACTACTCCCTTGCCATGGCAAGTTTGGCAGGGGTGTTCGATAATAACGCCGCGGCCATGACACTTGTCACAGACTGTTTGCCGGCGGATTACGCCCAGCACAGAGTTCTGAGTAACTGTCATATAGCCTGAACCATTGCATTTGTCACAGGTGATTGGGTGCGTGCCCTTTTCGGCACCTGTTCCCTGACAGGTTGAACAAGTCTCACTACGTGTATATGATACTTGTGTCTTTTTACCCGTAATTGCATCCATGAATTCAATAGTCAGAGTATAGTCAAGATCTTGTCCCCGCGTTGGCGCAGTCGGATCTGTCCGGCGTTGACCGCCCGTGGCACCACCGAAGAAGTCATTGAAAATATCACCGAAATCACCAAAGCCGCCAAAGTCACTGTAACCTTGGCCGCCACCGCCAAAGCCTTGACCATTGACACCTGCAGAGCCAAATTGGTCATACTGAGCACGTTTTTGCTCGTCATGGAGCACCTCATAAGCCTCATTGATTTTCTTATATTTTTCTTCTGCACCCGGCTCATGATTAATATCCGGGTGGTATTTCTTTGCTAATTTACGGTAAGCAGAGTTAATTTCTTTATCACTAGCATTGCGACCAACACCAAGCACGCCGTAATAATCTTCCTGTGCCATCTAAAAGCTCCTCACTCTCAAAAGAAAAGAACTACTATTGTGGCAGTTCTTTTCTAATTTATTCAATTATAAACCCATTACTTGTCTGGGTCTACCTTATGAAACTCACCTTTATCAGCAGAACCATCGCTTGCTTTGCCTTGAGCACCTGGATCTTGTGGACCTGCGCCCGCTTGACCACCGGCACCCTGGGCACCGCCATTTGCTTGGTAAAGCTTAACAGCTAGGTCTTGGGCAACCTTGGACAAGTCATCCTTCTTGGCCTTCATTTCATCCAAGTTGTTGTCTTTTTGGGCCTTCTTTAGTGCGTCAAGCGCTTCTTGAACCTTCTTGGTATCATCTTCAGATACTTTATCCTTGGTATCCTTCAGCGTCTTTTCCGTGGTGAAGATTAGTTGGTCAACTTCATTGCGTAAGTCGACTTCTTCTTTCTTCTTCTTGTCTTCTTCAGCATGCTCTTCAGCCTCTTTTTGCATCTTTTGAATTTCTTCATCAGACAGGCCAGACGAGCTCTTAATGGTGATCTTTTGTTCTTTGCCAGTCCCCATGTCCTTGGCTGAAACGTTAACGATACCATTCTTGTCAATGTCGAAGGTAACTTGAATTTGTGGAACGCCTCGCGGAGCAGCCGGAATATCAGTCAATTCAAAGCGGCCCAAGGTCTTGTCGTCTGCTGCCATTGGACGTTCACCCTGCAGAACGTGTACGTCAACGGCTGGCTGATTGTCAGCTGCAGTGGAGAAAATTTGACTCTTAGAAGTTGGAATAGTTGTGTTCTTCTCAATTAACTTAGTGAAGACTCCACCCATAGTTTCAATACCAAGGGAAAGCGGCGTAACATCAAGCAAGACAACGTCTTTCACATCCCCAGAGATAACTCCACCCTGGATAGCAGCACCAAGGGCCACAGCTTCATCAGGATTGATTGAGTGGTCGGGCTCTTTGCCAGCCCACTTCTTAACAGCATCTTGAACTGCTGGAATTCGCGTTGAACCACCATTTAGGATCACCTTGTCAATATCATTAACGGTGAGGTCAGCATCTTTTAATGCGTTGTCAAATGGAATCTTGGTCCGGTCAACTAAGTCAGCAGTTAACTCATCAAACTTGGCCCGGGTTAGGTCAGCTTCAAGGTGCAAAGGACCAGCTTCACCAGCAGAAATAAACGGCAGCGAAATGTGGGTTGAAGAAACGCCAGACAGGTCCTTCTTAGCCTTTTCAGCGGCATCCTTAAGTCTTTGCAGAGCCATCTTGTCTTTGGCCAGATCTACCCCATTTTCATCTTTGAAGTTCTTGATTAACCAGTCGATAATCTTGTTGTCAAAGTCGTCCCCACCAAGATTAGTGTCACCATTAGTAGATAGCACTTGGAAGACGCCATCGCCTAATTGCAAAACAGAGACATCGAAGGTACCACCACCAAGGTCGTAAACCAAAACTTTTTCATCTTCAGCTTCCTTGTCAAGGCCGTATGCCAAAGAAGAAGCGGTTGGCTCATTGATAATTCGTTTTACCTCAAGACCGGCAATCTTGCCTGCATCCTTAGTCGCTTGCCGTTGGGCATCGTTAAAGTAAGCTGGCACCGTGATAACAGCCTCAGTTACCTTTTCACCAAGATAATCTTCCGAAAACTTCTTAATGTATTGTAAAATCATTGCGGAAATTTCTTGAGGCGTATAAGCCTTGTCGCCAATCTTAACCTTATAGTCAGCTTCACCCATGTGACGCTTAATCGATGAGATCGTGTTCGGATTGGTGATTGCTTGCCGCTTGGCAACTTCACCAACCTGAATTTCGCCATCTTTAAAAGCAACTACAGATGGTGTAGTCCGATTACCTTCTGGGTTAGTAATGATTTTTGGTTCCTTGCCTTCAAGAACTGCAACTGCTGAGTTGGTTGTTCCTAGGTCAATACCGATAACTTTTGACATTGATAAACTTCCTTTCACTTATTGTGCAACAACAACCATTGCTGGTCTTAATGTTCGATCTTTGTACAAGTATCCTTTTTGTAAAACTTGGACAACATGGTCCTTTTGATCATCATTTTCTGCCTCAACTGTTTGAACAGCCTGGTGCAATGTCGGATCAAACTTGGCGCCCTTTGCCGCAATTTCGTTAATTCCATGGTCTTTCATGGCCTTAACTAGTGCATCCAAAGTCATTTGAACACCTTTTTTGAGTTGCTCTGCAGCCTTGTCCTCTACCTTAGTAGACAAGGCTCGTTCCAAGTTATCCATTGCAGGTAAGACATCCTTAGCCAAAGATTGCGACTCATATTTAATGAGCTGGGCCCGTTCATTATTGTAACGGTTTTGCATATTTTGCATCTCTGCCTGACTGCGCAAGAACTTATCTTCTAAGTCCTTGCTGTGCGCCTCAGCTTGCGCTAATTTAGCCGCCATTTTTTCCTGGGGTGATTTTTCTTGCTTAGTCTTATCAGGCTTGGCCTTATCTGTCTCTGACTTTTTAGGTGAGACTTCTGATTGGTGCCCCTGATCTTTCTTCATTTCTTTTTCGCTCGGAAACTTTTCCTTACTCACGGCTAACCTCCTTTATTTAAATCGACCGTAATATTCGAGCAGCTTCTTGGCCAATTCGTTTCTGAAATATTCCAGAAGACCAATTACTTGCGAATACGGCATGTTATTTGGGCCAAGCAAAGCAATTACGCCCTTACCATGTGAGCCAACGCTGTACTCTGCCGTAAGCAAACTATAATCTTTTAACAAGTCGTTGGATAATTCCGAGCCTAGGCTAACGCGGATTGGCTGTCGGTCGACACTGCTAGTATTTCGTTGATCAACCAAACTTGAAATCAAATCATTGTGGTCAATCAGTTCATAAAGCGATCGCAAGTTGGCAACATCGCTTAGTGTTGCACTATTCAACAAGTTAATCTGGCCATCAACATACATTTGCTCGCTAGCTGCATCATTAATTACATCTTCAACCAAGTCTAGCAATTCATCAGCATGTTCGCTGCTGAGCCTCTTGCCCAGGCCGCGATTAAGAAGAGCAGGTGTAACTTCGTTAAGCGTCTTGCCCACCAGCTCATCATTGATCATGCGTACAGCCTTTTCAATTTCATCACCATGGACATTGTATGGGAGACTGTATACTTGATTATGCACATTGCCGTCGCTTGTCACCAATATTGCCATGATTTGCCGACTAAACAGAGGAACAATGCGAAAACCAGTAATAGTTATGTCACTACTTTCTGGTCCCTCCGCAAAGGCCGTATAGTTAGTCAAATCAGACAAAATCTTAGCTGCCTCTTGCACAATTTCATTCACTTGGTGAAATGGTTGGTCAAGCTGGTCCACAATCCTTTGGTATACGGAAGACGGAATTTGTAAGGGTTCAACTAGGTTGTCCAGATAGTAGCGGTAGCCATCAGTTGATGGCACCCGCCCACTGGACAGGTGTGTCTTTTCGATTAAGCCCTCATCTTCCAGAACAGCCATTTCATTACGAATAGTTGCACTTGAAACCTTGATCGGCAGTTGCTTCATCACAGTCTTTGATCCAACTGGATCATGTGTTTGCGTAAAATCGTTAATAATTGTTTTCAAAATTAATTCTTGACGTTCGGTCAACATAAATATCGCCCTCACTTTTAGCACTCATGCTTATCAGGTGCTAACAATTATTATGATACTAGTATTTAGCAGAATGTCAAGTTGAGTGCTAACTTTTTTAAAACAAAATTGCTCTTCTGGGTCTTGCTACCATAATAGTTTATTCTAACTGGGCAAAATAAGCCTTAATCTCTGCTTCGTCCTGCTTCATCTGTTTCTTCAACTCATCCAAGTTAGCAAACTTGATCTCTCCACGCGTGTACTGGTACCACTTGATAACCATATTTTGATCATAAGCCTCTTCATTAAAGCCAAAAAGATTTGATTCAATATAGATTTTTTGACCTTTGTGAATGGTTACGTTGTAGCCGACGCTAGTCATTGAATCATACCACTTGCCCTTGATCTTAGTTTTTGTAGCATAAACTCCTAACTTGGGAACAACCTTGTTGTCCTGCCAGACTAAATTGGCAGTTGGATAGCCCAACTTGTGGCCATTGCGCAAGCCATGGCCCACAGTCCCTGACATGACATAGGCCGCTCCCAGCAACTTGCTTGCCAGCGGCATATTGCCGCTTCTAATCGCCTTTTTAATCTCAGTTGATCCAATTTTTTGGCCATCATAGGACTGCTTGGGCACATCAATAATCTTAAAGCGTCCACGGGCAAAGTGGGGGAAATTTTGCATGTTGGCAATATCTTTAGGCCCGTAAGTATAATCAAAGCCCGCCACCACCGTATCTGCATGAAGCTTAATGATAATTTCATCAACAAATTCTTGGGCGGACAACTTGCTGAAGGAGTCATTAAAGTGCATTACCAGCAGATAATCAACACCCAGCTTGCGCATCTTATAAGCCTTTTCGTCCAGGCTATCAATATAAGAAACATCAGCCTTTTGGTACACCTCTTTGGGGTGACGGTCAAAAGTCATCACCATTAGCGGTAATTTTTCTTTTTTAGCAGCTTGCTGGGCCAGCGTTATTAATTGCTGGTGTCCGCGGTGAACGCCATCAAAAAAGCCAAGAGCTAAGACGGTTTTGTCCGGGATTAAATTTTCGTCAACCGGATAAGTTAAATGGATAATTTGCACGATAAAACCTTCATTTCACCTAATTATTTTGTAAGAGCATTAAATAAGGGCGATACTTGCTGCCATCTTTTTGATATATAGCCTTAACCCTTTTATTGTACCGTAATGCCAGGCTTTTTGCATTTGTTTCTAAGGCAAGAGCGACACCATTTTTTACCTTAAGCCATTGCTGGTCAGTCAAGTCTACTTGCTGGTATTCTCCAAAGAAAGCGTCAATGGGCTGAATAAGTTCCAAAGCGCGACTTGGATCCTTGACCAAGTCATCTAACTTAACTGCCTGGCTAATATCAAAGCCAGAACTAGCAGTTCGTCGCAAGCTTGCCATAGCAGCAGGAACGCCTAATCGAGCGCCTAAGTCGTTAACCAATGAGCGGACATAGGTGCCTTTACTGCACTCAATTTTAAAAGCAAAGCTCTCTTGCCCCTTATCTTGATCAAAGACTGGTTCACCATTCAGTTCATACGATAAGACTTGGACTGCCCGCTTAGGCCGTTCTACCTCAATCCCAGCTCGTGCATATTCATATAAATGCTTGCCATTAACGCGGACAGCCGAATAAATTGGGGGAACTTGCTCAATCTGACCAAGAAAGGACTGCATGCTTTTTTGAATTGAATCACCCGCAATCAACTGGGTGAGTTGCTCTTCTTTTAGCACTTTTCCGCTAAGATCATAGCTATCTGTAGCCACACCCAGAAGACCAGTGCCTTCGTACTTCTTGTTTTTGGTATGCATTAGTTCTATCAGCTTAGTAGCCTGTCCGATTGCAATTGGCAAGACGCCGGTCACGTCAGGGTCAAGCGTCCCGGCATGGCCGACTTTTTTAATGTGCAGGAGCCGCCTTAATTGGTAGACGACGTCACTGCTAGTCATCCCTTTATCTTTGTCGATCACTAAAATTCCATTCATCATTTTATCCCCGTCCATTAAAAAAGCGCCATTCGGCGCTTTTATTAATTGTTCCGCTCTGCATCTTGTTTCTTTAAGTCAGCAAGCATGCGATCAATTTTACTACCATATTTGACTGAGTTGTCACGTTTGAAAATCAGTTCCGGAACCTTATAAACGGTTAGTACCTGCCCCAGCAAGTGCCGCATCATGCCCTTAGCCTTTTCCAAACCCGCAGCCGCTTCTTCTTCTTTTTGCGGATCTTCAGAAAGAATGCTGTAGTAAATTGTTGCATAAGACAAATCATTGGTACATTCGACCGCAGTAATCGTGACATCGCTGACGCGAGGATCACGAATATTTTTGCGCAAAATCTTAGTTAATTCACGGAGGATTTCTCCTTCAACACGTCCTATTCTGTGCTTCATGCTTTCCTCCTAATCAATTACTTAGGTTGAACTTCCTGCTGCTCAACGGCTTCAAGTTCGTCGCCAATCTTAATGTCATTATAACCTTCAATGGTCAAACCACAGTCAAAGCCTTGCTTGACAACTTTAACGTCGTCTTTGAAGCGCTTAAGTGAAGCAACTTTACCAGTATAAATCACTACCCCATTACGAATGAGGTTGACTTCTGAATCACGAGAGACATAACCAGAATCAACGAAAGCACCAGCAATGGTCCCTACCTTCGAAACCTTCCAAGTCTCACGAACAGTCATATTGCCAACTACCTTGTCTTCGTAGGTTGGCTCAAGCATGCCTTGCATCGCAGCCTTAACGTCGTCAATAGCCTTGTAAATGATACTGTATAGACGAATATCAACTCCGTCGGCCTCTGCTTGTGACTTGGCTGTCGCCGTTGGTCGAACATTAAAGCCAATAATAAAGCCATTTGATGCACCAGCAAGAGTAACATCGGATTCGTTAACAGCACCAACGCCTGCATGGACAATGTTAACCCGAACACCTTCGACTTCAATCTTTTCAAGCGATTGTTGCAGGGCCTCAACAGATCCCTGAACATCAGCCTTCAAAACAATGTCGACTTCTTTCATGTTCTCTTTCTTCATTGTGTCGAACAAGTTGTCGAGTGTCACGTGTTGCACGTTTTCACGTGCATGCTGCAATGCTTGCTGAGCTCTTTGTTCACCAACGCTACGAGCAGTCTTTTCATCGTCAAAGACGACAATCTTATCAGCAGATTCAGGAACATCATTCAAGCCCGTGATTTCAACTGGCATTGAAGGAGTCGCTTTTTCAACCTGGTGGCCCCGGTCATTAGTCATGACCCGTACCCGACCGAAACGATTACCAACCACGATTGGATCACCAGTATGCAGCGTACCTTGTTGTACTAACAAGTCAGCAACAGGACCACGTCCTCTTGACAGTCTGGCCTCGATAACCGTACCAATCGCCTTTTGCTCTGGGTCAGCTTTGAGTTCCATCACGTCAGCTTGCAGCAAGATCATTTGCAATAAATCGTCAACATTTTCGCCTGTCTTGGCTGAAATGTTAACAAAAATAGTATCACCACCATAGTTTTCTGGAATAAGGTTGTACTTCATCAGTTGCTCGGTAACATGCTCTGGGTTGGCTCCAGGTACATCCATCTTGTTGATAGCCACGATAATCGGCACATTAGCGCTCTTTGCATGGTCAATTGCCTCGATTGTTTGAGGCATAACCCCATCGTCAGCAGCAACAACTAGGATAACAATATCCGTAATTTCTGCTCCACGTTCACGCATGTTAGAAAAAGCCGCGTGTCCGGGTGTATCCAAAAATGTAATCGGCTTACCGTCAATCTTAACTTGGTAAGCACCGATCTTCTGGGTAATACCGCCAGCTTCATGGGCAGAAACATGGGTGTGACGCAAGCGATCAAGCAAGGTGGTCTTACCATGGTCAACGTGTCCCATAATAGTCACAACTGGTGGACGCTTCACTTGATGCTTAGATTCTTTGGAAGCTGCCATTCGCTTGTCGTAAAGGCTATCAATGTCAGAAATATCCTCATGGAGTTTTTCTTCTGCATTAATTCCATATTCGGCCGCGATTAGTTCGATTGCCTCCTTATCAAGGGACTGGTTCTGGTTAGTCATGACCCCAAGCATAAAGAGCTTTTTAACAATTTCAGCAGGTTCGCGGTGCAGCAACTTGCCCAGATCCTGAGCATTCATCCCAACTTCATAGACTAAAGTTTCTGGCAACGGACGCTCTTTTCTCTGAGTTGGTTGCTTCTTAGGCACTTGTTCAAACTGTCTCTTCTTATTCTTACGCTTACGTTTAGGATAATTATTATTGCCATAAGTTTGGTTTCTGCCCTTGCGTCCTGGCTTGCCTGAATTACGGGTATGACCATTGCCGCGACGGTTTTCTTCCTTAACTGGTTCTGGACCCGCAGCATGCTTTACGTCCTGCGGCTTACCTGCTGCACCAGTCGCATTTTGATTTTGCTTCATGCGGGCTGGGGACGGTTTAATAATCTTGGGACCAGTTACTTGCGGCGTGGCACTTTCTACCTTAACAACTTTTCTCACGGTATTCTTAGCTGGAGTTTCCTTGACATCTTCGCTAGTCTTATCTTTTGCGTTATTTTGAGTATAAGACTTGTGGGCTTCTTCAGTTTGCTGAGTTAACGTATTTTCTTCGACGCGTTGACGCTGCTTTAATTGCTTAAGCAAGTCTTGAGCAGCCGGCTTAGGCGTGTTTGGACGCGAATCTTGGTTTGAGCGATGATTTGACCGGCTTTGACCATCCTGAGAGCGGTTATTTGAATGGCGATTTTTACGTCGACCATTATTTTTGCCGCTTGCTTCTTCGTGTTTTTTCTCATTTTTACGAATGGAGTGGACAGAAATCTTGATTTTACCACCCTTAGGTGCAGAACTTTCGTGCTTTTTGGCGGGAGCGGGGCTGCTAAAACTTCCCTTTAATTGATTCGCTTGTGAATCCTCTAATGATGACATATGGTTCTTAACATCGAAGCCAAGATCCTTCGCCTTAGTGACCACAACTTTATTTTCGATGCCTAACTCTTTCGCAATTTCATAAATTCTTTTCTTAGCCATCCAATCACACTCCTTCATTAATCTTTTGTACTAATGCTTTGAAAAAACCGGCATCAGTTATACCTAATACCTTGCGTTCTTTGCCAACTGCATGCGAAATTTCGCTGCTGCTAAAGTCAGTAATGATTTGTGTGTCATTCTGTTCTGCAGTTCGGGCGACCTTTTCACATGTATCTGCGTGACTGTCATTAGCCAAAATAACTACTTTAACTTTTTGCGCCTTGAGGCCGATAAGGACCATTTCAAGTCCTGTAACCAACTTCCCAGCTCGCTGGGCAAGTCCCAGCAAATTTAATGCTTTTTGTTTACTTTGCAAATTTATTTATCACCAAATAATTCTTTCCTGGCCTTTTGATGATCAACATAAGAATATAATTCTTCGTAAAAGCTTTCAGGAACTTTGGTTCCCAAGCTTCGTTCAAGAATACCCTTTTTTTGAGCACGTTTGATTTCATTCGGTTCAAGTGAAACGTAAGCGCCTCGGCCTGGTTTCTTTCCAGTTGGATCAACCGAAACTTGTTTTTCTTTGTCAACCACAATGCGCACCAATTCTTTTTTAGGCTGCATTGTGTTGGTCAACAGATCCTTCCGCATTGGAATTTTTCTTTTTTTCAAAAGAACTCACCCCTTGCCTTATTCTTCGTCAGTACTTTCACTGTCATCACTTACTGCACTGTCACTAGCAGTTTCTATCTCATCTTCATCTTCTGTCACATCATCTTCTGCAACTTCTGTAGACTCTTCTGCATCTAGATCTGTGTCCTGCTCTTCTACAGAAGGATCAGTGTCTTCATCAGTGGCCGCTACTGCTTCATCAGGGACTTCAGGGTTTGCCTCTTCACTAGTCTCATCAGTGCCTTCATCAACAAATTCTACTTCTGATTCAGGTCGAATATCTATCTTATAGCCGGTTAAACGCGCAGCCAACCGAACATTCTGCCCCTTTTTGCCAATTGCTAGCGATAGCTGGTAATCAGGAACAATAACCAAGGCGCTCTTTTCATCCTCTTCATCACCGAATTGAACAGCAATGACTTCAGCTGGATTCAATGCATTAGCAATAAAGTCAGACGGGTCTTCTTCATATTTAACAACGTCAATGTTTTCCCCGTCAAGTTCATTAACCACATTTTGGACCCGTGCACCGCGCTGGCCAACACAAGTACCAACCGGATCAATATTGGGGTCATTCGACTTGACTGCAATTTTGGTTCGGTCACCAGCTTCACGGGCAATGGACACAATTTCAACCGTCCCATCAAAAATTTCTGGAACTTCTTGTTCAAATAGCCGTTTAACCATATCAGGAGCAGTACGTGAAACCACAATTTGCGCACCCTTTGGGTCAGAACCAACATGTGTCACCAAGACCCGAATTTGATCTTGTGGGTTGTAGTTTTCATTTGGCATCTGATCATTACGTGGCATCACTGCTTCAACATTACCAATTTTAACATAAACAAAGCGATTATCGCGTCTTTCAACTGTTCCTGTGATCAATTCGTCCTCATATTGCGAATATTCATCGATAATATGGTTCCGCTCTGCTTCACGCAAGTGCTGCATAATAACCTGCTTGGCAGTTTGCGCAGCAATCCGACCAAAGTTCTTTGGTGCAACTTCAAACCGAATTTTATCGCCCAATTCATAAGCCTTGTTAATCGTCAAAGCATCTTTTAAGCTGATCTCCAAGCGGTCGTCATGAACTTCTTCAACAACAACCTTTTCACTCATCAGTTTAAAGTTGCCCTTGCGTTCATCAAACTCAACCACAACGTTGGTTGCTTGATTATAATTCTTTTTATAAGCGGCAACAAGTGCGGCTTCAATTGCCTCAACGATCACGTCCTGCTTGATACCCTTGGTTTTTTCTAAAGTCGCAAACGCCTCTAGCATTTCTTTAGACATAAGTTTTAATCAGCCTTTCTAAAATTCAATTGCAAACCGAATGCTTGCAACCAGCTCGCGGGGAATAGTTAATGTCTGCCGCCTTGTTTTGATCTTGATTTCCAGTACAATTTGTTCGTCGTCATAGGATTGAAGTGTGCCTTCATATTCCTTTTCACCTTCAACTTTTTGGTAGAGGCTAACATGAACATAATTATTCAGCGCCTTTTGCCAGTCTTTCTCGGACTTGAGTGGGCGTTCAACGCCAGGTGAGGATACTTCCAAGACATAGGGATCAGGGAGTGGATCAGGGGAAATCTCATCCAGCTTAGCCGAGATCAACTCGCTTAAGCCGGCGATTTCATCCATATCGATGCCATTTTCACGGTCAACGTATATCCTAAGATAATTTTGTCCCCGTTCTTTTACGTATTCCATATCTACAAATTCGTCATTACGCGCCGCAATGATTGGTTTGATCTCTGCAAGAACAGAATCTTTAACTTTCGCCAAGTACTTTCCTCCGTAATAAAAAGAGTGAGCAGAAATTGCTCACTCCGAATCATTATTCGAACTTCTATAAGAAGTATATCACATTTATATTAATACTGCAAAAGTTTAAAAGAGTGAGAGCTGATTTTGGTCAGGCATGCCTGCCAAAACCTCATTGTTCTCAAGGTAATCCATAATTGATTGGGAGACCTTGCCCCGCTTTGCCAGGTCCTCTTTTGATAAAAACTTTTGCTCTGCCCGGGCCGCAACGATTTGTTTGGCCGCATTGATACCCAATCCGGGCACAGCATTAAAGGGGGCCAAGATGGTATGTTCGTCGACTATCTTAAAGTTTGTAGCTTCGGACTCATTGATATCAACCATCTTAATCTTGATCCCGCGTTCTAGACACTCGTTGGCAATTTCCAAAACTGTGAGCAAACTCTTGTCCTTAGCCGAAGCATCATTGCCCTGGTTTTGAATATCTGCCATTGCCTTTTTAACAGTGTTTTTTCCGTGACTCATTGCAACCAAGTCAAAGAGATCGGCACGCACAGAAAAGTATGCAGCATAGTAAATTTCTGGATAGTAGACCTTAAACCAGGCAATACGCAAAGCCATAAGAATATAGGCTGTTGCGTGGGCTTTAGGGAACATGTACTTGATCTTGAGACAAGACGGAATATACCAGTCTGGGATCTTGTCATTCTTTTTCAATTCAGCCATGTCTTCGTCGCTGATGCCGCGACCGTGGCGGACCGATTCCATCGTGGAAAAGGCCACTTCTGGCTTTACTCCCCAGTGGATAAGGTCCATCATGATGTTGTCGCGACAACCAATGACGTCTTTTAACTTGCAAGTTCCATTGTCGATTAACTCTTCAGCATTACCCAGCCACACATCTGTACCATGAGAAAGCCCGGAGATCTGCAGCAATTCTGAAAAAGTTGTCGGCTTGGTCTCTTCAAGCATGCCCCGGACAAACCTGGTTCCAAATTCAGGGACGCCTAGCGTTCCGGTCTTAGACTGAATCTGCTCTGGACTTACGCCCAAAACTTCAGGACTAGAAAACAGAGACATCACGCCCGGATCATCCGGAGGAATGGTCAAGGGATCGACACCCGAAAGATCTTGCAGCATCCTGATCATGGTTGGGTCATCATGGCCTAAAATATCAAATTTTAAAATATTATCATGAATGGAGTGGAAGTCAAAGTGGGTGGTCAGCCAGGCTGCATTCACATCATCAGCAGGGTACTGCACAGGTGTAAAGTCATAAATATCCATATCATCAGGAACAACCACGATACCGGCCGGATGCTGCCCAGTCGTTCGTTTAACACCACTGACGCCAGCAGCCAGGCGGTCAAGTTCAGCCCGGCGCAAGTTTAATTCCTTTTCTTCATCATAATGCCTAGCATAGCCGTAGGCAGTCTTATCTGCAACAGTGGCAATTGTACCCGCACGATAAGAGTTCCCCGGGCCAAACATTACGCGGATAAAGTTGTGCGCTACCGGCTGGTAGTCTCCTGAAAAGTTCAAATCAATATCAGGAACCTTGTCGCCATGAAAGCCTAAGAAAGTGGCAAAGGGAATATCTTGGCCATCTTTGACTAGTTCAGCACCACATTCAGGACACTTGTCATCAGGCAAGTCATAGCCAGAGCCATACTCACCATTTTCAAAAAACTTAGAATAATGGCACTCTGGGCAGCGATAATGAGGCGCCAATGGATTAACTTCAGTAATTCCGGACATTGTAGCTACTAAACTTGAACCAACAGATCCTCTTGAACCGACCAAGTAGCCATCCTTGTTTGACTTTGCAACCAAACGCTGCGAGATCAAGTAAATAACCGCATAACCATTGGAAATGATCGAATTCAATTCCATATCTAGACGGTCTTGAACAATTTTAGGCAGAGGATCGCCGTATAATTCATGGGCCTTGTCAAAGGTTAACCGCTTCATTTCTTCATCAGCATTTTCAATGTGTGGTGGATATAATCCATCCTTGATTGGAGCGATCTCTTCTGTAGCTGCAGCAATCTTATTGGGATTAGTAATAACTATTTCCTTGGCTGCATCTTCTCCTAAGAAGCTGAATGCTTCAAGCATCTCCTGCGTGGTGTAGAAATGCAAATCAGGCTGCTTCTTGTTGCGGTCAGGATTGCTTCTTTGTGCAGCAATCAAAATTGTGCGGTAGACCGCCTCGTGTTTTTCAAGATAGTGGGCATCCCCTGTAGCCACAACTGGCTTACCCAACTCCTTACCAAGCTTGTAAATATTGGTCAAAATTTCTTCAAGCTCAGCTTCATCAGTAATGAGATGGCTGGCAATCATTTCTGCATAATTTGCAGGCGGTTGCACTTCCAAGTAGTCATAAAATCTAGCCTTTTTACGAGCTTCATCATAGCCCTTCTGCATCATGGCGACGAATACTTCACCTTCCAAGCAGCCAGAGCCATATAACAAGCCCTCATGGTTTTTGAGCAAGTCTGACTTGGGTGTTCGCGGTATTCGATAGAAGTACTTGGTGCTAGCAAGCGAAACTAAGCGGTACAAATTTTTAAGTCCTGCCTGCGTTTGCGCAATAATTGTCATGTGCTGCGGACGAGCCCGCTTGAAGATCTGACCTCGGGCAGCATAATCATTCATCTTGCCCAAATCGTCTTCATTATATTTTTTGGTAAAGGCTGCTAGCAGCTTGAACATCAAGTAGCCAGTAGCTTCTGCGTCTTGGTTGGCCCGGTGGTGGTGTTCAAGAACAACGTTATACTTCTTAGCCAGCGAATCCAGTGTGTGTCTAGTCTGCTCCGGGTGCAGCAGGCGCGATACTTCCAGGGTATCAACCACTGGTTGGGTTACTTCTGCAAGCTGCGCTCGGCGCAAAGCTGCATTGACGAAACCAATATCAAACTGAACATTGTGCCCGCATAGCGGGCGGTCACCATAAAAGTCTTGGAATTGCTTGATGACGACCGCTTCATCATCGGCTGCTCCAACCATCTCGTCAGTGATTGAGGTTAAGTTGATCGTCTGTTCGCTTAGAGGGTGGTGTGGATTGATAAACTTGTCGAAGCGTTCAATCACTTCCCCATTTTTCATCTTAACTGCACCGATTTCAATAATTGTGTCATAAACAGAAGAAAGCCCTGTTGTTTCGACGTCAAAAATCACAAACTCGCGGTCTTCATAAGTCATTGGAGCAGGATTAAGCACAAGTAGCGCATGATCATCAATCATATTAGCTTCAAGACCATAGATAATCTTGATATCATTCTTGTGACCGGCACTATATGCTTCAGGAAAGGCTTGAACATCAGCGTGGTCGGTAATGGCTACTGCTTTTTGCCCAAATTTTTTGGCTGCTAATACAAAGTCAGTCGCTGTGTTAGTGGCATCAAGCTGGCTCATGTTGGTATGTAAGTGAAGCTCTACCCGCTTTTCTGCCCCCTCGTATTTTTCCTGGCGACCCACATGTTCAATTACTTCAAAGCAGGAAATATTAAAGACTGTATCATGAGACCACTGGTCTTCTGCCGCTGATCCCTGCATCTTAGCCCATGTCCCAGGCTTTAACGCACTGATACTCTTCATTTGCTCTTCATCAGAGACAAATTTTTTAAAGGAAATGGAATCAGTATAGTCAGTTATTTCGCCAGTGAAAATGACCGACCCATTCTTTAGTTCACGTCGGTCAACATTAAAAATATTGCCCTCAATTACAACATTGCGCGTGCCATCAGCCACTTCCTTAATCTGAGTGATTGGCAAACTCTCATCAAGCTTGCGGTTGCCATAGCGGGTTTTACGCGTTGAATAGCCTTGGGGCTTGGCATGCTCTTTAGGAGGAGCTGCATTATAGGCTTCTTGCATGACTTGCTCGTGCTGCTCTTGAAGCTGCTGGAGACTGGCCAAGTTGCTTTGTGAATCTTCCTCATCAATTTCAGTTACAAACTTTAAGTTAAAAAAGCCATACTTTCGCATCTCTTCAGCAAGTTGGTCCAGCATTGACTGCTCAATCAGGCCATCAACAACCAAGTTGTCAACGGGAATGATCCAGCGACCCTGCTCCTTTTTTGGTTTATGGCTGGAAATAAATTCACGAGCCACGGGCTGCAAAATCTGCGAATTTTGCACTGCATAATGCCAATAGTCTGTCAAATAATCATCATTGCCGTCCTGTGAGCGAACCAGCAGGCGCGTCTTGACAAAGGATGAAAAGTTGGCGGTAATAGCCTTCTGAAGTGCATTATAAGTTTCAAACTTTAAGGGTGTAGTAAAAAGAACATGAATATCCCACCTATGTTCTCTAGCGTAAACATCCACGTTCTCAATTTCGCCCTTTTGCAATACATCGTTGTCTGCAAACTGGTCCGGAAAATGAACTTGTTGCAAAAGTCGTATGAAAAGCTCGTTTTTATTAGTCACGAAAATTATCCTAACTCTTTATTGATAAAAGCATCTAATTCGGTAAGATTCATCTCCACTGCCTTTTCATCTGTTGAGCGCTTAACCTCAACCACACCATCAGCAGCCTTTTTGCCAATAGTGATGCGCAGTGGTGCGCCAACTAGGTCAGCATCAGCAAACTTAACTCCCGCACGCTCATTACGGTCATCATATAAGACATCATACTTAGTTCCATACTTTTGTTCAAGCTGTTCAGCTAAGTCCGTTTGCACTTGGTCTTTCATTTTCATCTGTACAATGTGAATACCAAATGGAGCAATTTCCTTGGGCCAGGCAATGCCTGATTCGGTTAAGTGCTGTTCCACCACAGCAGACAAGACTCTGGTCACGCCAATTCCGTATGAACCCATAATTACAGGCTGAGCGCGTCCATTTTGATCCAAAAAATCAGCTCCCATCGTCTTGGTATAGTATGTACCAAGCTTAAAGATGTGACCAACTTCAATCGAGGTAGTGAATTGGAGAGGAAGCTGGTCTATTGGATCTGGTTCTCCTTCGTTAGCAATGCGAATGTCGCCCAACTGATCAACCGTGAAATCACGGTCCAAGTTGACATTCTTGAGCTGGCAGTCGTCCTTACCTGCGCCAACAATAACATTGAACAGGTTTTTAACCGTATTATCTGCAATAATCTGGTCAGCCCAGTCAGCCTTTATCGGTCCCAGACCACCCTTGCCAACACCGGCAATTTGCTGCAGTTCTCCGTCCGTTGCCACACGCACTGAATCTGCATCAAGGAGGTGGGTCAATTTAACCTCATTTACTTGCTTATCGCCGCGAATCAAGACCAAGACATGCTTGTGCTCGTCAACAATATATAAGACACTCTTGACGATTCTGGTAGCAGGAACATGCAAAAAGTTGACCAAATCCGCAATTGTTTCTTGGCCTGGTGTTGCCACTTCTTCTACAGGAAGTAATTCTTCCTTCTCCTGCTTAAATTGGTCAAGACTAACAGCCATTTCCAAGTTGGCAGAATATGTACCTGTCTCATTGGTTGCAATTGTGTCCTCACCAATAGCAGCAGGGGCCTGAAATTCAGTTGAATTTTTGCCACCCATAGTTCCTGAGTCGGCAATTACGGGTGTTACTTTAACGCCGCAACGGCGGTAAATAGCCTCAAAAGCCCGCTTTTCATCATCAAATTGTTGGTCAAGCTGTTCTTTAGTTGCAGCAAAGCTGTAAGCGTCAAGCATCACAAATTCGCGCGTCCGCAACAAACCAAAGCGAGGACGATTCTCATCCCGAAACTTGTTTTGAATTTGATAAAGGGCAATTGGCATCTGCTTGTAGCTCTTCAGATTTTTGGCTACAATTTCCGTAAAAGTTTCCTCGTGAGTTGGGCCCAACATGCTAGGACGACCGTGGCGGTCCTCTAACTTGAACATTTCAGGTCCATACTTTTGCCAGCGGCCGGATTCTTCCCATAGTGAAGATGGCAGAAGTTCAGGCATGGTCATTTCAGGAACATCGATCTTGGCCATTTCTTCTCGCATGATCTTTTCAGCCTTGCCTAAAACGCGAAAGCCAAGCGGTAGGTATGCATAGACGCCAGCAGTAACCTGGCGAACATAGCCACCACGAAGCATCAGCTTGTGGCTTTCTACAACGGCATCCGAAGGTGCTTCCTTCAAAGTAGGCATAAACAATTTTGATTGACGCATTAATTCTCTCCCAAGAAAAACATTTTTATTCTTATTTAATAAAGTAACGGTAAATATCGTTGCCAGTAACTGCAATAATTAAAAGTAACAACAAGCCAAAGCCAATTAATTCAACGATTGCCTCGTGGTCTTCTGAAATTGGCTTGCGCCTCACTATTTCAATCAGATTCAGAAAGAACTTCCCTCCATCAAGACCAGGAATAGGAATTAGGTTGACTATTCCCAGGTTGATCGAAATCATTGCCAAAAAGGCTAAAAGGTATGAAAAGCCCATCTGAGAGACCTGTGAAGTCTGCGAATAAATGCCAACAGGACCAGATAACTTATTCAAGCTGAAGTGTCTAAACAAGTTGCCCACTGCACTAAAAATCATTCCAGTCGTCGACACAGCCGTACTCCAGCCACGCTTGAGTTTGGCCATGAAATGTTCATCACTTTGAGCCTGAATACCGATTTGGTAGGTGGTTTGCTTTTGTACTTTAACTGCCTTAGGTTGTACCCTAACTTTCTGAGTTTGCCCATTTTTAGACAGTTCAAGGTAAATTGGGTGGCCTTTGCTTTGGTCAATTTGACGGGAAACTTCTTCAAAAGTAGTAGTTTTTTGCCCATTTATTGCTTGAATAGTAGCGCCAGTTTTCACCTGAGCGCTTGCTGCTGGAGAACCCGCTACCACCTTATTAATCGTGGTCGTTGCCGGACCCGGTACAGTAAAAGTCCAAACCATAAAAACAACAAAGCCCAAAAGAATATTCATCAGAGGCCCAGCCAAATTAGTAGCAAGCTTGCGCCAAACACTAGCCTCTTGAAACTGCGTATCGCGTGGAGCAATAATTAATTCTGTCTTTGAAGAGTCAATAATAGTAGCATCGTGGTCTACATGGTAGCTAACAATCTTTTCTTCGTCACCATTTTCATAACCAGTAATTACTAGATCATCAACCAGGTCAGCCTTGGTAATCTGAACCGGTATACCCTCAATTGGCAAGTCGGATTCTGATGCATCAATTCTGGTAACCTGGTCTTGATCATTCAACTGCAAAATAACTGTCATGCCGGGAGCCAAAGCTGCACCATCGTCTTTACTGGCTAGGCGGACATATCCGCCTAAAGGTAGCCAGCGAATCGTATAGGTAGTAGGATTGCGCCTTACTTGAAACAGTTTGGGTCCCATGCCGATTGAAAATTCGCGCACTAAAATACCACACCTTTTGGCAACGATAAAGTGCCCAAACTCATGGACAAAGACCAAGAGGCCAAATACAACTAAAAAAATCAGTATACCCTTCAATTAGAACTCTCCTAGTGCACTATACCCAGTAAAGCAGCGAAAACCGGTAAGACAAACAACATGCTGTCAAAGCGATCCAATATTCCACCGTGTCCGGGCAAAATCTTACCCGAATCTTTTACGCCATAATACCGTTTGTAAGCTGATTCAACCAGATCACCCATCTGGCCAACAATCGATAAAACTAATGCAATGACAATCATTTGCACTAGTGAATAACCAGTGTCGACAAAGTAAACATAAATTGCGGCACATACAACAGCACACAAAGTGCCGCCAATAGAGCCTTCCCAAGTTTTATTAGGGCTAATTGTGGGCCATAACTTATGTTTGCCAATCTTACGACCAATCATATAGGCACCAGTATCAGTCAGCCAAACAACTACAAAAATATAGCAAAGCAGCGCTAGTCCGCTTGAACTATTCCTGATGCTGGCCATGTAATGAAAGCCCGTTCCTATGTACAAAGATCCGAGCGTGTACACACCCACATCATCAAAGGTTGTCTTGTTCTTAGACAGAACCGTCCAGGTCAACATCAGCATAATCAGTGCAAAGTAGACCCCATACTTGGACCAGTGAAAGGGTGCACCACTAAAAAAGCTGTCAGGCACCGCCCAAGTGATCGTTGCAAAAAGTGCCAGTAAAAAATTCACTGAGACCAAGATCTGCTTTTTCATCAAAAAGATTTCACTAATGCCCACTGCCGCAAAAGCCACGGTCAGCCAATCCATCCAGGCACCGCCCATTAGGACAATGGGAATAAACAATATTAAAGCAATAACTGCTGTAATTACACGTTGTTTCATATCTTTACCTAACTATCTGACTCGTCAACCTTACCAAAGCGGCGGTGACGATTCTGAAAATCACTGACAAATTCTTGTAAGTCTTGTGCAGTAAAATCTGGCCAGTTTTTGAGACTGAAGGCGAGCTCCGCATAGGCTAACTGCCACAGCATAAAGTTGGAGATTCGTTGTTCCCCAGACGTTCTGATTAGTAAGTCGGGATCGTCATATCCACCCAGTTTAGCCGTCATCAACCTGCTGGCAATCATCTGTTCATCAATCTGGTCACTGGTAATAGCTCCTGTTTCGACCAAGCTGCCTAGTTCCTTGACAGCAGAAGTAATCTCACTTCTTGATCCATAATTAAAAGCAAAATTCAAAATTAGACCAGTATTGTCTGCCGTCTCCACCATTGCTTTTTCCACGATTGCCCGTGTTTTGGCTGGCAATTCTTCTAAGTAGCCCATAATATTGACCTTGACGTTATTCTCCATCAGAGTAGGCATGAACTTATCAAAGAAGCGAACGGGCAGATTCATCAAATATGCCACTTCTTCTTTGGGCCGAGCCCAATTTTCCGTAGAAAAGGCATAAAGAGACAAGACTTTGATCCCTAGCTGGTCAGCTGCCAGGGTAATACGCTCAACGTTATTCATGCCTTCATAGTGGCCAGCAATGCGTGGTTTACCCTGCTTTCTGGCCCAACGACCATTGCCATCCATGATAATTGCAAGGTGGTTAAGCTGGTTTCTTTTTTCTGCCATTTAATTAGCCTTGCGTAATTTCTTTACGTTTTTGGTCAGCCAATTGGTCAACTTGCTTAGTGGCATCATCAGTAATCTTTTGAACTTGTTTTTCCAGATTACGTTGCTCATCTTCGGTAATTTCATCATCCTTTAGCTGCTTTTTAAGGCTATTCATTGCATCCCGACGGACATTTCTGATCGAAATTTTTCCTTCTTCAGCCAGCTGATTTACTTGCTTGGCAATTTCTTGCCGGCGTTCACCCGTTAATTGCGGAATTACCAATCTGATTACCTTGCCATCATTAGCTGGTGTTAACCCTAGATTTGAAGCCATAAGCGCATGTTCGATGTTGTCAAGACTGTTTTGATCGTATGGGGTAATTAATAGCACTCGTGGTTCTGGAATTGTTATGCTCGACATCTGAGTTAAGGGTGTTGGTGCTCCATAATAGTCAACCTGAATCCCATCTAGAATAGCGGCATTAGCCACGCCAGCACGAATTGAGCGCAAGTTTTTTTCAAAAACATTGATTGACTTGTCCATGTTCTCCTGCGCTTTTTTAATAGCATCGTTGTTCATTATTTTCCTCCTTCAATTACTGTTCCGATATGCTCACCCATGACAACCTTCTTAATGTTGCCTTCGGTATTAACATTAAACACAATTAGTGGGATATTTGTATCCATTGATAGCGAACTGGCCGTTCTATCCATGACTCTTAAGTTCTTGGAAATCACGTCAAGCTGAGTTAATTCACTATACTTTTTGGCATTTGGGTCAATTTTGGGATCAGCGGAGTAAACCCCGTCAACGCCATTTTTGGCCATTAAGATTACATTGGCGCCGATCTCAGCAGCTCGCAGCGCCGCTGTCGTATCAGTGGAAAAATAAGGGTTGCCAGTTCCACCACCCATGATTACTACCCGGCCCTTTTCAAGGTGCCGGATTGCCTTTCTTCTGATGTATGGTTCTGCAATTTGCCGCATTTCAATTGATGTCTGCAGTCTAGTAGGAACGCCGACATGCTCCAAACCATCCTGAAGAGCTAAACCGTTCATAATGGTAGCAAGCATACCCATGTAATCTGCTTGCGAGCGTTCCATTCCAAGCTTGGCGCCTGTTTCGCCGCGCCACATATTGCCGCCGCCGCATACAATGCCGATATCGACTCCCAAGTCGTGTACTGACTTGATTTCTTGGGCTAAGTGGCTGATGACCGTTGGGTTAATTCCAGTCCCCTCTTTACCGGCCAAAGCTTCACCAGAAATTTTCAAAACAATGCGATGATATTTGACTTCAGTCATGACAACCTCCTCTATTAACTTAAATTATTCTACCATACAAAGCGGACAAATGTAGATAACAAAACGAAAGGAGTCAACTTTTATCGCTTAAAGAATCAGTCATTGATCTTAACTATTTTGTAAAAATAGCACAGTTAACCAAATGCCTTTCAATCATGATGAGCAAAAGCAGATGATTTAAAGTTTTGCTAAATTTATGTATACGAACTTAAGCGATCACATTGGTAACCACTATTTTTTAAGCTGGTATAATTGGCAGTGAGGTAACACATACTTTTCCTTAAAAATAAAGCCGCCCAGTTATTTACCATGCTGGACGGCTTTTATATGCAAAAAGGCTCTTATCTATATAGATAAGAGCCTTTTACTTAATATACTTATTTCATTTGTTCTTGAACTTCAGCTGCAAAGTCTTCTTGCTTCTTTTCGATGCCTTCGCCCACTTCGTAGCGGGCAAAGCCAACAACTTCACAATTTTGTGACTTAGCATACTCAGCAACTGTCATGTCGCCATCCTTGACGTAAGGTTGGTCAACCAAGCAGATTTCACTTAAGTACTTGTTAACCCGGCCCTCGACGATCTTAGGAATAATCTTGGCAGGCTTACCTTCATTTTCGGTTTCCTTAGTGAAGACTTCCTTTTGCCGATCAAAGTCAGCTTTAGGAACAGATTCCTTATTCAAGTATTCTGGGTTGATAGCAGCAACGTGCATCGCAATGTTCTTAGCTGCTTCTTCGCTGGCGCCTTTAAGGGTAACCAAAGCAACAATTGCACCACCATTATGCTTGTAAGCACCGAATACTTCGTCATCGTTCTTTGAAACCAAGTCAAATCTTCTTAAAGTAATCTTCTCGCCAATCACAGCAGTCAAATTGGTGATTGCATCGCCAACAGTTGAGCCGTTCATTGGTGCCTTCAATGCTTCTTCAACATTAGCAGGTTTAGCTGCCAGAATAGCCTTAGTAACATCATCGACTAATTTGATGAACTTGTCGTTTGATGAAACAAAGTCTGTTTCTGAGTTGACTTCAACTAGGGCACCTGTGTTGCCGTTAAAGGCAAATTCAGCAAGACCCTCAGCTGCAATTCGGCCACTCTTCTTAGCAGCCTTGGCAACACCATTTTCTCTCAAAATGTCGATTGCCTTTTCAATGTCTCCATCAGCTTTAACTAAAGCCTTTTTGGCATCCATCATGCCGGCACCGGTACGATCACGTAACTCTTTAACTTGTTTAGCAGTAATATTAGCCATTAATGTATCCTTCCAAATAAAAGCCTAACAGTAAAAACTAGTCTTTGTCTGCGTTCTCTTCAATTGCAGTTTCATCAGCCTTGGCAGCTTCTTCATAGCCTTCTGCTTCAGCTTTTTCGCTGCCCTTAGCCATTTCTGCTTCAGCACTTTCGCCTTCATCAGCGCCTTGCTTGCCTTCGATTACGGCATCAGCCATAGCACCAGAAATCAAGCGAATAGCACGGATAGCATCATCGTTTGAAGGAATAACTACGTCAATTGGGTCTGGATCAGTGTTGGTGTCAACCATGGCTACAACTGGGATACCCAGAATGTTAGCTTCGTGAACCGCAATCTTTTCCTTCTTTGGGTCAACTACGAACAAAACATCTGGAATTCTTGGCATATCTTCAATACCGCCCAAGAATCTTTCCAGCTTGTCCTTTTCCTTAGTCAAAAGTGAGGCTTCCTTCTTTGGTAATACATCAAAGGTACCATCTTCTGACATCTTCTTTAAATCTTTTAATCTTTGTACTCGGCTCTGGATAGTCTTCCAGTTAGTCAAAGTACCGCCAAGCCAGCGTTGGTTAATAAAGTATTGACCAGCACGGGTTGCTTCTTCAGCAATTGCATCTTGCGCTTGCTTCTTTGTACCAACAAAGAGAATAACGCCACCATCTTGAGCAACAGCTCTAACAAAGGCATAAGCGTCATCTAACATCTTGATTGTCTTCTGCAAGTCAATGATGTAGATACCGTTTCTCTGTGTGAAAATGTACGGAGCCATCTTTGGATCCCATCTTCTGGTTTGGTGACCGAAGTGAACACCGGCTTCAAGCAATTGTTTCATTGAAACTTCTGACATAATAATTCCTCCTATGGTTTTAATCCTCTCAAGCGGTCATTTCAACGTCTCACCATTGTGTGGCACCAAAACGTTGATCGCCCTTGATGTATTTTACAAGTGTGTCTATTAAAGCACACCTTAAAATCATACAAGATTAGCAGGCAAGATGCAAGCCTAAAAATCAACTCTGTGCTCTTGCAAGAACTCTTCCTTCCACTTTCTCGGGTGGTGCTTGAACCAATATTCCCGCTTCATAGCCAGCCGCTTGTCATTAAATTGCTCGTGATAAATCATTTTGACGGGGCGACGGGCTTTGGTGTACTTGGCCCCCTTACCGCTGTTATGGGCAATCAGGCGCTTATCTAAGTCATCAGTGAAGCCACCATAAAAGGTGCCATCATTGCACAAAAGTACATAAAAATAATATTTTTTTTGCTTGTGGCGTTCGTCTCTGTCCTCATCTGGTTCACGAATAATGCGCTGGATCGCAGGCAGGTAGTTGCCAGCCTGGTCATGCACCTCAATTGCATCCCTTAAAAGCAGGCCATCACTTCCAGTATGCTTAACCGCTTCAATGACAACTAGGTTGCTATCTTCACCGCGATGGGCAACATAAGGCTGCACCACTTTGACGCTGAGGTCATGCTTGATACATAGGTAGGCGATATCGCCTAAGCGCTCAGGACGGTGAACCATGAAGAGCTTGCCCTTCATCTTTAAAAGGCCACTGGCTACGCTGATTATTTCTTCCAGGTTAACCAAGATTTCATGACGCGCAATTGCCTTTTTGGGGTCTGGATTAACCTTATGATCTGGGCTAACCTTAAAGTATGGTGGATTAACTACCACAATGTCGTAGGTATCTTTGCGTAAAAAATCATGCGCATCCTTAACATTCTTTTGGTACACCTTGATCCGGTTTTCCATCTGATTAAGTTCAATGGACCGTCTAGCTTGTGAAGCCACTTCTTCCTGAATTTCAACTGCATCATACTTGGCCTGGTTGAAGTAAGCCATATACATTGTAGCAGCACAATTTCCTGCACACAGGTCAGCCACTTTTGACTTATCGTTAATTGCATCCTTGGCAGCGGCTGCAAGTAGTAAGGTATCAAGCGAAAAACTAAAAGATGTCTTATCCTGGATGATTTTCAGGTCATCGCTATACATATAGTCGATCCGTTCATTTCTTTGCAAATTGTCCATAAAAATTTTATCCTCTTATTAAGCTCTGCTATAATATTCTACATCAATTGGAGGAAATTATGTTTTACCACTTTATTCGCCCAGTTGCCCGCTTAATTGTGTGGCTGCTCAACGGGCACCTACATGTCAACCACAAGGAACGAATTCCCGAAGGCAATTATATTCTAGCAGCTCCGCATCGCACATGGTGGGAGCCAATCCTATTTGCCTTAGCAGGCAGTCCCAAAGAATTTATGTTCATGGCCAAGATTGAACTCTTTAAGAATCCCTTTTTGCGGTACATTCTTAAACATGCCCACGCCTTCCCTGTTGATCGCGCCCACCCGGGACCATCAGCATTAAAGATTCCAATTAATGGGTTAAAAAAGGGAAATTATTCCTTAATCATTTTTCCGTCTGGAACGCGCCATTCAACAGAATTAAAGGGCGGCACAATCGCAATTGCCAAGCTTTCTGGCACGCCGATTGTGCCTGTTGTCTACCAAGGCCCCTTAAGCTTTATTGGACTACTCAAGCGGCAACCTTTAGAAGTTTGCTTTGGAAAACCCATCTACGTTGACCGCAAGATTAAGTTAAACCATGACAATGAAGCAGTGCTGGACAAGCAGATGCAGACAGCCTGGAATGAACTTGATTATGAGCAAAATCCCCACTTTCACTACCTGGCTAAATAAAAGATTGAATCATTTAGCGATTCAATCTTTTTTGCTAGTGTTAAAATAGACAGAATGAGCAAAATAAAATTAATGGAAGGACCAATAAATTGTTAGAAAAAGCTTTTTATAAGAAGATGTTAAGCAAATCGTTTCCTTTTCCAGTTAAGGTTACTTACTGGGATGGCAAGAGTGAAGTTTACGGAAATGGCAATCCTAGCATCGAAATTATTTTTAACGAAAAAATTCCAATTGCTTCCATCATGAATAACGCCTCCCTAGCCCTGGGTGAGGCATACATGGACAAGCGGATTGAGATTAAGGGAAGTTTGCAAAAGCTGATTTGCGGGGCCTATGACAGTACCAGCAGTTTTTTACGAGCTAAGAAATTTCGCAAGTTCATGCCTCACGACAAACATACTGAACAGCAAAGTGAAAAAGACGTCCAAAGTCACTACGATATTGGCAACGACTTCTACAAATTGTGGCTAGACCCTACCCTTACTTATTCTTGCGCTTACTTTGACGATGACAACCCGGATGACCTGGAAAAGGCACAGTATGCAAAAATTCATCACATACTTGATAAATTGCATCCCAGCAAGGGCAAAACTCTACTCGACATTGGCTGCGGTTGGGGCACCCTGATGCTCACTGCAGCTAAAGAATATGGTCTCAAGGTCACGGGCGTAACTTTGAGTGAGGAGCAGTACAAACTGGTCCAAAAGAAGATTTACGACCAAAATCTGCAAGATGTAGCTGAGGTCAAGCTTGAAGACTACCGCGAACTAGGCGACCAAGAGTGGGACTATATCACTTCTGTTGGCATGTTCGAACACGTGGGTAAGGAAAACTTGGGCCAGTATTTTGACGATGTGGCCAAGTACCTCAAAAAAGATGGCGTAGCCTTGATTCATGGCATTACCCGCCAACAAGGCGGGGCCAGCAATGCCTGGCTCGACAAGTATATTTTCCCAGGTGGCTATGTTCCTGGTTTGAGTGAAAACGTCCAGCACATTATTTCGAGCAACCTCCAAATCGATGATGTTGAGATGCTAAGGCGCCACTACCAGCGAACGCTTGAGATTTGGGACAAAAACTTTAACAAGCAGCGAGAAACAATTGAAAGCAAGATGGGCGGACGTTTTGTCAGGATGTGGGACTTATACCTGCAGGCCTGTGCTGCTTCTTTTGAGTCAGGCAACATTGATGTAGTCCAGTACCTTTTGAGCAAGGGACCATCCGGCAAGAACTTGCCAATGACGAGAAATTATATGGTTACCAAGTAACAAAACAAAAAGCATGGCTTAAAGCCATGCTTTTTTGTTAGTCCAATTTTCTATTCTTCTTTAAAGATCTTGCCTGGGTTAAGGACATAGTGCGGATCGAATAGCTTCTTAACTTCTCTTAGCAATTCAGTGTAGTCGTGCCCATAGAAGTCCTCATAGTAGTTTGCACGAGCATAACCAATGCCATGTTCACCAGACATGTTGCCATCCAAAGACTTAGCCGTCTTGTATAATTCTGAAATAACAATATTGCTGATTTTTGCATACTCTTCATCAGTCATGTCATCTGAACACAGGTAAATGTGCAGGTTGCCATCGCCGGCGTGACCAAAGTTTGGAATGCGAATATTCAATTCAGCTTCAAGCTCCTCAATCCGGTCCAAAACTTCTGGAATATGGTTGATTGGCACACAGACATCGATTTCATCCATTTTCGGCGTAGATTGCTGGATTGCCAGCAATAATTCTTCACGACACTTCCACACCTTCTTGGCTTCTTCAGAATCTGCACTCATCACAATTGCGTCTCCTGCTTTAAAGCCCTTTGCCACTTCAAGTGTCCGGTCTAATTCAGCACGCCATTCGTCATCCGTGAACGAATCAATCCCAATAATGATAAAACCATCGCCTTGTTTAATCGGAAATTGATCATCAGCAAACTTTTCCCACAGGTCAATAACCTTACGCCCCATAAACTCTACTGTAGTCGGAACCACTCCTGAAGCCAAAATAGCAGGAACAGACCTGATAGCATCATTCAAAGTTGGGAAAGGAATGACGGCATTAATTGACTTGCGTGGTCTTGGGTAAAGCCGCAACGTAATTTCAGTAACAACTCCTAGCGTTCCTTCGGCGCCAATAACTAAATCCCTTAGGGAATAGCCTGAAGATGACTTGACAGCTTTTGAACCAAACTTGTACAACTTGCCGTCGGTCAAAACCACTTTCAACTCACGAATATGTTCCCGCGTAACACCATACTTGATGGCCTTCAAGCCACCAGCATTCGTGGAAACATTGCCGCCAATTGTGGCCCAGTGCATGGCTGGAGCCGGCATGTAAGCAAAAGGCTTGTCTTCTAAGTATGAATCAAGATCATTCAACCTCATTCCCGCCTGCACGGTCATGGTTAAACTGTCTGGATCATACTCTAAGACCTTGTTCATTTTGATCATATCAAGAGAAATACCACCTTCAACGGACAAGTTTGCCCCCATCAATCCAGTTGAGTTACCTCTTGGTACCAAGGGAATGTTGTGGTCACTTGCATACTTTACAACATGCATGACCTCCTCATTGTTAACCGGTTGAATGACCAAGTCAGGCATTGCTTTAATGGTCCTGAACTGGTCATGGTCCCAATGCTCGTTTGGCTTGGTAACAAAACGCTCTGGATCGGTAATGAATTTTTGTAAATTCTCCAAATCGGTTTGATTAATCTTATGGTATTCCATAATATTCTCCTTCTTAATTATCAAAATTCACAAGTCAATTAAAACTATATTCTTAATCTACTCCTTTATGTAACCGTTATCAATAATCTTTTAAAAAATATCTTTTTCACAAATAGCCACCTTATTTTTGACCATTTTGCAGTGAATATAAGTTGTAATAATAGCCCTTGTGCTCCAGCAATTGGGCATGCGTTCCCTGCTCAACAATGTGGCCATCATCCAAAACAATAATTTGGTCGGCATCGACAATCGTTGACAAACGGTGTGCAATCGCTAATGTAGTCCGGCCGCGACGTAAACTCTTTAATCCCTCTTGGATAAGCGTTTCAGTCTCAGTATCAACGTTTGCCGTGGCCTCATCCAAGACTAAAATCTTCGGATCAGTTACCAGCGTCCTGGCAAAGGAAATTAGTTGCCGCTGGCCCTGGCTAAATTCGCCTCCACCTTCACCTACTTTGGCATGATACTGGCCGGGCAGATTTTTGATAAAACTATCTGCCTGGACGGTTTTAGCGGCTTCTGCAATCTCTTCATCAGTAATATTCTCGTTGTATAGTCTGATATTAGAATTGATGTCGCCATAGAACATGAAGGGCTCCTGCAGAACTAGGCCCAACTTTTGGCGCAATTCGGCTTTGGGATATTTCTTAATGTCAACCCCATCAATCAGGACTTCACCCTGGTAAAATTCATAAAACCGCATCATCACGTTGATAATCGAACTCTTGCCCGATCCAGTATGACCAACTATCCCCAACGTTTCACCAGGATTAACAGTAAAGGAAATATCGTGGAGAATTTCATTTTTGCCGTCATAAGAAAAACTTACATGCTTAAATTCAATCTTACCCTGGCTGACTGTTAGTCCTTCCTGGGCATCCTGCTCAGGTTCATAGTCAGTATTGTCAAGTATGCGAAAGATACGCTTACCGGCAACGATACCGTCCTGGAAGAAGGTCATCTGGTCCATCATATTGGAAATAGGGTTGAAAAATTGGGAAATATACTGGGAAAATGCGTAAACCACTCCGGCCGGAACAAAAGTAGACCGCAAAGGAAAGCCGAAGTACATCAAGGTTAATGCCAATGCCAAAGAATATAAGAGGCTAGTTAACGGTGAAAGCAAGAGCGAGTTAAGATTAATCATATAAAACCGGGTCTTCATCAGGGCTGAATTTTCCTGCTCAAAGTTACCAGTCATGCGATCTTCCTGCTTGAATTGCTGGATCAATGAAACACCTTCAATGGATTCATTCAGGTTAGTGTTGATCCGACTGAGTCGTTCCCGGTAGCTACGGTAGAGCTTGGAGCTACGCTTAGAATATTCCCAAATAATAAACAAGAGCAGGGGCAAAAAGGCTAGCACAATGATTCCCGCCCAAAAGTTAGTCGAAAACATGGCTACCAAGGCTGAAATAATTGAGAAAAATGAAATGACTACACTGGACAAAACCGTCAAGAAATTGCTCAGGGTCATCGTGTCGTTGGTTACTCGGGACACAATCGAGCCTGCAGGTGTCTGGTCAAAGTAGCGCATCCCTAAGGTATGCAATTTTTGGTAAAGTTCCAAGCGCAATCCCTCTAGCGACTTTTCCGAACCTAGGGCGAAGAAATACTCATAGGTAAACTGAAGGATGCCCTTAATAACAGATCCTAAGGCATAGAGCAGACCAGCAAACAAGATTACTTGCGTGGTTACGTCAACCTTGACCAGGTAATTGTCCAAAAAGTACTGCAGACCATATGGCAAGAGCACGTTAATAACGCTGACCAAAAAAGCACCGATACCGGCAATAATCATCTCCCTTTTGAAGTGCAGCACAAAGCGCAGCAACCGCTTGAAGATACTGAATTGTTCCCTGACTGGTATTTCTTGCGCCCAAACAGACTGCTTAGTATTTTGTTCATCCATCTTATTCACCTACCTTTTCTTCGAGTTCTTGCCTCTGCCACATATCGGCATACCAGCCATTTTGGGCCAATAATTGCTCATGGGTGCCGCGTTCAACAATCTGGCCATCTTTGAGTACAAGTATCATGTCTGCTTTCATCACTGAAGTTAGTCTGTGTGTAGCAATCATTGTCGTTTTGCCTGCCCGTTCTCGCCGCAGCGACTTCAAAATAGCTTGCTCCGTTCTGGCATCAACTGCCGACAGGGCATCATCTAAGACCAGGATCTGACTCTGCTTGAGCAAAGCACGCGCAATTGACATGCGTTGCTTTTGGCCACCTGATAAAGAAACGCCATTTTCGCCTACCAAAGTGTTGTAGCCTCCAGGCATTTGCAGGATATCATTATGAAGATCGCTCTTTTTGGCAGCAGCAACAATTGCTTCTTCACTAGAATCAGCCTCAGAAAAAGCAATATTTTTCTGAATGCTGGTTGAGAACAGGTAATTGTCTTGGGGAACGTATGCTATCTGGCGCAATAAAACGTTAAGCGGAATTTTACGGATGTCATGCCCGTTTAGAGTAATTTGACCATTATATTGGTCAAATTCCCGCAGCAAAAGTTGAATAATCGTAGTTTTGCCTGCTCCCACCTTGCCAACTAATCCCAGTGTTTGGCCAGTTTTGAGGGTAAAATCAATATTGCGCAAGACAGGCAATTGGGGTTCATCAGGATAGGCAAAGGATTCAATTTGAAATTTCAAGTCGCCTGCAATGTCCTGTGCTCCGATTTGCAGGTCAGCATTTTGGTCGGTAATTGCCGGCGTCTCCTTGAGCAGCTTTTCGATTCGGTCGTAACTAGCGCTTCCACGCTCTAAAATATTAAAGAGGTAGCCAATGGCAAACATTGGCCAGACCATGTTGCCAATATAGGCAATAAAGGAGACCAACTGACCAATCGTCAAGGACTTGCTGCTGACAAGAATACCGCCATAGATTATCGTTATCGTATATGTTAAGCCAATAAGAAAACTGCCGAGCGGGTCAAACATTGAATCCCACTTGAAAACCCGCTTATTAATTTTAATCGTATCCACAATCATCCCATTAAAGGCCTGGGTATCTTCTCTGCCCTGACCAAAGGTTTTTAATACCTTGATTCCAGAAACCGACTCTTGCGTCTTGTTGTTAAGCCGCGAAAATGCCGCTTGCGACTGGTCGAAGGCATCATGGAGCTGGTCACCCAGTTTCCAAGCACCCCAGGCCAAAAAAGGCAGGGGTAAAAGGGCCACAATTGTTAGGCGCCAATCAACAAAAATAATCATCGCTACCATCGTTGACACGCTCATGATTAGCGAGTCAACTAAGGTTAAAACCCCTTCACCCGCAACTTCCTGAACAGCAGAAACATCGTTAGTGGCATGGGCCATTAAGTCTCCTGTTCTGTGACGCTGGTAGAAGGTGCGGTCCATTTCCATAAAATGAGCAAATAGTTTTGCTCGTAGCTGCAATTCCAATTCAGCTGCCCCACCCCAAATTTGCCTGCGCCAAAAATAACGGAAACCATAAAGCAGCAGAGCAGCTAGGACGATTGCCAGAATCAGTAACCCATATTTTTGCCAAGTGATGTGGTCCAACTCTAACTGGTCGGCCATTAAACCTAGAATACGCGGCGGAACCAGGTTAACCACAGAAGTCAGCGCCAAAAAGAAGATGCCGACCAAGTAACGTTTTTTCTCCTCTTTGAAGAACCATCCTAGTTTAAAAAATATTCTCATGTCCTTTATCTTTCGTATATAAAAAAGGCGGAGACAATCCTCCGTCTTTTACTTAATCCAGCAAGACCACTATTTTTGATGCTTCATCATGTTCATCACTTGGTTTACCTTCTTGGCTGAAGGTTTTTGCCCCATTTGTGACATCATAGCAACAATCATGTCTTCACTGATTGGTGGATTATCCTTAAAATACTTCTTCATATATGTCCTAGCACCATAAAATCCGCCTACTAAGCCTACTAACAGTGCTACTACAATTAAAAAGATTGCTAATCCCATATTCATAAAATGTTCACCTCAATTTGTCCAATAAATATATCTTACCTAAAAATTAAGTAAAATTAAAGGTTAATGTTAATCTTTTCTTAAACCCTTTTTGCGTTGAGCCTCTTTAGCCTTTTCTGATGTGACTTCTTTGCCATCTTTATCAACTAAAACTAGGTTTTCAACGTCTTGTTTAAAGCTAGCCCGGAAATTCTTAATGAACTCTTGGTGTAGTTTTTGGCGTTCATTTTCTTCTTCAGACGTCAGACCAGTAGTTTTTTTCTTATGATACAGTTCGTTGATTCGGTTAATCAGCTTTTTTTCTTTATCTTCAGTCATCATTTACACCTCTCATCCTAAAAAAGTCTACCCTATTTTGGGCAATAAAAAAAGTTTAATTTATTAGAACGTTTGTTTGTGTTTATGCGGATTATTTGCTAGAATAGGCGTAACAGTAGTTTACCGATAATATTATAAGGGAGTAAGATTATGACCAACAGTCAGGATAACAAGCAAGTACAAATTCTACGCTATATATATGATACTGTTCAAAAAAGAGGCTTCCCCCCTACAGTACGTGAAATCTGCCATGCCGTTAATTTATCTTCAACTTCCACAGTCCACGGCCACTTGTCGCGTCTGGAGCGCAAAGGACTTCTTATCAAGGATGCGACCAAGCCGCGCGCGCTTGAAGTAACTGAAGAAGGCAAGAAGGCAATTGGCGTTAAACCAACTGAAATCCCAGTTGTCGGGGTGGTTACTGCTGGTCAACCTATTCTTGCTGTTGAAGATATTGAAGACTACTTTCCCCTCCCACCTGATTTGGTCAATGATGCCGGCGACTTGTTCATGTTGCGGGTGCATGGCGAAAGCATGATCAATGCGGGGATTTTGAACGGCGATAGCGTGATCGTGCGCAAGCAGGCAAGTGCAACTAACGGCGAGATCGTGGTGGCCATGACTGATGAAAACGAGGCCACCGTCAAGCGCTTTTATAAGGAAAAGGACCACTTCCGTCTGCAGCCAGAAAACGATACAATGGCACCTATCATCTTGTCTAATGTCCATATTTTAGGCAAGGTAGTCGGACTCTACCGCAGTCGTATCATTTAGCTCACTGACAGTTATCACACGTAAGAAGCCTTCCCAGTTTTACTTAAATACTAGGAAGGTTTCTTTTTTGTAAATTTCGCAGCAACTGCTCTAGTTTATCCTGTCTTCCATTAGGATTTTGACTTTCTGACCGCGCTTGCTGCAGCCTTTTCCTAATTAATTGTAAATTCTCAACTCGCTGGTTTTCAGACCCACACGTCTGGTTGTAAACCTGCCTGATTAGCTGGACTCATTGATTTACTTGCTTGTCTTTGACTTGTATCCTATTCTGGCCTAACTGTTTTTTTAACTTTAAAGGCTGCTAGGGTCTTCTGCCAAGCGGAAGTCAGAACTTTCCACATTTAATATTGATTTGCCATTCACAAATTATTGACCACATTTTTAGAAAAAGAGACTGAATTATCAGTCTTTTTTATTTTGCTTGTGAAATTTCTGCCTGTTACACGCAAGTTTCATGGACCATAATTTTCACAAAGTCCAAGTTAAAGATCTTTCAGAATTTGACTAGCCAGCTTAAGAGCCTGTTCGTGTGCACCCCGGCCCCAGTCACGTTCAATGTGCTGGTCAAGGTCACTAAGCGAGTCTGCAGTGAAGAGAATTTGGGCAAAATAAACACCGCGAAATTGAGCACATGCTGCCATCGCTGCACATTCCATCTCTACACATGAAGCACCAAGGGCCTTAAACTGCTCAGCCTTCTTAGGCGTCTCCCGGAAGAAGCCGTCAGTCGTCCAAGTCGTTACCTCCTTGACCTTAAAATCGGACTGGACCATTAATTCTTCCACCCTACTTAAAAAGGATGAATGCAAGTCAACAAAGTTGCTGGGCGCAGCATAATGAAAGGAGGTGCCTTCATCGCGAATGGCTTTTGTTGGTACTAGAAAGTAGTTTTCAGGTAGGTCAATCAGTGAGCCAGCTGACCCAATGGCTAGAACTTGCTGCACGCCATAGCCAATTAGCCAGTCAAGCAACTGGGTTGCAGCTGCTGCACCTAATTTGGCCTGGCAGAGGGCAATTTTTTCGCCAGGGAGGTCAACTTCGTAGATTAAAGTATCGCCCTCAAAGCAGTCAAACCGCCCCGCAATCCGGTGGGGGTATTGTGACAAGAACTGAGCAATGGCATCACTAGTAAGGAAGGCAAAGAGCAATTTGGATTGAAAATGATAATGCAGTTCATCTTTTTCATGGGCTGGCTCAAGCACCGCCCGCCGACTGTTGTCAAAGTCCATTAAAAATAGTTCATCCATTTTTCTTTTCCTCCTTTAATATTTTGTTCTTAATTTTACCATAGACAAAAAAGAGAACCATCCTTTCACAAGGATGATTCTCTTTTGCGATAAATTAACGGCGCTTTTCAGCAATTCTAGCTGCCTTACCGTGACGTTCACGCAGGTAGTAAAGCTTAGCACGACGTACACGACCGTGACGCAGTACTTCTACTTTAGCAACGCGTGGGTCATTAACAGGGAAGGTACGCTCAACGCCAACACCAGAAGCCATCTTACGAACAGTGTAAGTTGCAGCAATTCCGGCACCCTTCTTCTTGATAACAACGCCTTCAAACATCTGAATACGTTCATGAGTTCCTTCAACAACGCGGACGTGAACACGGACAGTGTCACCAGCGCGGAAGTCAGGAATGTCATCACGCAATTGTTCTTTGGTCAATTCTTGAATTAATGGATCCATTGTTTTCTCCTTCTACGGCATTCATCAACGCTTTCTAGCGCCAGCGGAACACCCCTAACTATTAGTGTAAAAATTACACCTAAATTATTCTAGCAAACTAGCCACATGAAATCAAGCCTGGTCTTCTTCCTGCTTGATTTCTTCTAGCATGGCTTTTTCTTTGCCGGACAAGTTGTACTCTTCCAGCAAGTCAGGTCGGTGCAGGTAAGTCGCCCGCAATGCCTCCTTGTGACGCCAGTCAGCAATCTTTTGGTGGTTGCCCGACAAGAGCACTGCTGGCACCTTCATCCCATCAAAATCTTCTGGACGAGTGTACTGAGGGTATTCGAGCAAGCCGCGGGCAAAGCTCTCTTCAACTGGAGACGCTGCATTGCCTAAAATTCCAGGAATCAGCCGCACAGTCGCGTCAATCATGCTCATAGTTGGCAACTCGCCACCGGTCAATACATAGTCACCAATTGATACAACTTCATCGGCCAGGTCATAGACGCGCTGGTCAAAGCCTTCATAGTGGCCACAAATAAAAGTCAGGTTTTCTTCGTGGGACCACTTTTGAGCCATTTTTTGGTTAAAGGTCTGCCCCTGAGGCGCAGTGATAATTACTCTGCCCTTGCTTTTTACCGTATCAAGCGCTTTTTTAATAGGCATAATTTGCAAGACCATTCCGGCACCGCCTCCATACGGAGCATCATCTACGTGGTGGTGAACATCACTGGTGAAGTCGCGGAAGTTAACCAGGTTTAGCTGCCACTTCCCATCTTCTAGTCCACGCCCGAGCATTGAAGTTGTAAGCGGCGTAAACATGTCAGGAAAAAGCGTTAGGACGTTAATCTTCATCGCGCAGTCCCTCCAATAATTCGACGTAAACTTTCTTAGCACCCACGTCAACCTTTTTTACGACCGAATCAATGTAAGGAATGAGATAGGTCTTGCCAGATTCTTCAGTGACTTCCCAGACGTCATTAGCTCCTGGTGACTCAATATCTGTAATCTGGCCTAAAAGAGCTCCAGTCTGCTTGTCTACTACTGTGCATCCCAAAATATCGCGGTAGTAAAAGGCACCTTCCGGCAAATCATGTTGCTCTTCTTGGCTCACAACCAAGGTCTTGCCCCTTAGTTTTTCAGCAGCCGCAATATCAGTAATCTCAACAAACTGGACCAGCCAAAATTGCTTGAAAGGCCGGCTGCTGGCCACTGTCAAAACCATTTCCAGATTGTCTTTTAAGGTCAACTGGCTTCCGGGAGCAAAACGGCGGTCTGGAAAGTCAGTAATCACGTTGAGCTTGAGCTCGCCCTTAAGACCGTGAGTGGTCAATATTTGTGCAACATCATAAAATTGCATTTTTTCTCCTCACCAAGAAAGAAAAAAGCTTGAAGCAACTGGCTCCAAACTTTTAACTAACAAATTCATTATTTAGTGAACTTTGATTCATGCAGCTTCTTCATTAAGCCAGCACCGGACAGCAGTGACCTAACAGTGTCTGAAGGTTGTGCACCCTTCTTAAGCCATTCAAAAATCTTGTCTTCTTCAAGCTTCAATTCCTTAGGCTCTGAAACAGGATTATAGTAGCCTACTTCTTCGATGAAACGACCATCGCGTGGCATCCTTGAGTCTGCGACAACGATTCTGTAGAAAGGCTTTCTCTTAGCACCCATGCGGCGCATACGAATTTTTACTGACATAGTTAATTTCCTCCTAAAAGATACGAGTATTAATATAGCACTTTAATTTCGTGGTGTAAAGTGTTTTCCCTTAACAGGTTAAAATTATGAGTGGTAGCGCTTGAACTTCATGCGCTTTTTCTTGTTCTTCTTAAAGTTCTTGCCCATATGCCGCATCGCCATCTTGGCCATCGGTGAGTCCATGCCCGGCAAGTTCTCCATTCCCTTGAAGTTGCCCTTGGTAATCTTGCTCATCATGTCGCGCGCCTGCTTGAACTGCTTGATCATGCGGTTAACTTCCACAATCGGTCGACCTGACCCTGCCGCAATCCGCCGCCGGCGACTTGGATTAAGCAATTCTGGATTTTCACGTTCGGCCGTGGTCATTGATGAAACAATGGCTTTAACATAGGTGATTTGCTTTTTGTCAAAGTTGACATTCTTAAGCTGGGGGTTATTGGCCATCCCAGGAATCATTTTCATGATCTGATCCAAAGGACCCATCTTTTCCACTTGGTCAAGTTGGTCCACGAAATCGTTGAAGTCAAAGGTATTTTCCTTCATCTTCTGAGCAACTTCTTCGGCCTTCTTGGCATCATAGTCCTGTTGGGCCTTCTCAATCAAGGTCAGCATGTCGCCCATGCCTAAGATTCTAGAGGCCATCCGGTCCGGATAAAACTGTTCCAGATCCGTCAGCTTTTCACCTTGCCCGGTATAAATAATCGGCTTGCCCGTCACTGCCCTAATTGAAAGCGCAGCACCGCCCCGCGTATCACCATCGAGCTTGGTTAAAATGATGCCCGTAATGTCTAAGCGACTATCAAAGCCCTTGGCCACATCAGTTGCGGCCTGACCCGTCATCGCATCAACGACCAGCAAAATATTGTCGGGCTGAGCTACAGCCTTGACCTGCTCTAACTCTTCCATTAATGGTTCATCAATTTCGAGTCGGCCGGCAGTATCGATAATTACGTAGTCATTCTTGTTTTCTTCTGCCCGTTGCAGTCCATTTTTAACAATTTGTGCTACATTTTGCTGGTCTTGTTCACTATAAACGGGTACCTGCAGCTCATCCCCAATCTGTTGGAGCTGGTCAATGGCAGCTGGCCGGTAGATGTCGCCAGCAATCAAAAGTGGACGGGCCTTTTCATCCTTCATCAAACGACTGGCCAACTTGCCAACAGTCGTCGTCTTACCCGTACCTTGCAGCCCCACCATCATGATGACAGTTGGAATGTGCTTGGACTTGTTCAAACGCGCTGCACTAGTCCCCATCATCTTGGTCAATTCGTCATTAACGATTTTGATAACCTGTTGACCCGGATTCAAGCTTTCCTGGACTTCCTTGCCCAGGGTCTCTTCTTTGATCTTCTTAATGAAGTCCTTAACCACCTTGAAGTTAACATCGGCTTCAAGTAAGGCCAATCTGATTTCTCGGCTGGCAGCGTTGACGTCTTCTGCTGAAATCTTGCCCTTGCCCGTTAAATTTTTGAGCGCCTTTTGAATTCTTTCACTTAAATTTTCAAAAGCCATGGATTATTCTCCCCTCATTTGCATTAATAGTTCATTGAGTGCACGCGCAGCTTCTTCTTGCTTTTCTGCTTGCAAGCAAGATGAAATAACCGCTAATTTTTGTTCAATTTCATTATAGTCCTTCTTCATGTGCAGCTTGGCTTCATAATTGCTTAAAAGCTTGCGACAGCGGCGAAGGTTGTCATAAACCGCCTGCCGCGAAACCTTATGGTTGGCAGCAATCTCACCCAAAGAAAGATCATTATAATAGTAATCTTCAAAATAGTCTTGCTGGCTCTTAGTCAAGAGCCGACCGTAATAGGCGTACAGGTCGCCCAACTCCTCATTTTTTTCGAGTTCATTCATTAAGTTTCACCTTGAACCAGTATAGCAAAAAAGCAGGCTCTTGACGATTGCCAAAGTCATTAACCTACCAAAAAATCCCGACTTTCTTGCATTTTAGCCAGAAAATTTGTATGATGGTTACTGATTATTTTTTAGTTGGAGGTTTATTAGCCCGAAAGGCCCAATAAGTTATCCATTAAGTTTGAAACGATTATTTACGGTACTTGAAGTCTGACCCACAGTGCCGTATTTTTATTTAACGGTTAAGGAGGCATAAACGGATAATGACAGCCTGGCTGGCACAAATAGAGCAATTAAGCCTTGTGCTCACCAATGCGCCATATGCGTTTTGCCCTTAAGTTATAGCAACAATGAGGAGTAATGTTTAAGTGAATTTATGGAAAGCAATGAACCGGAAAGAAGATCCTAGTATTTATCAGGAAAAAGACGGTCGACTCATTCGTACGCTGAAGGTACGTGACTTCCTAGCTCTTGGAGTGGGGACGATTGTCTCTACGTCGATTTTCACCCTGCCAGGTGAAGTGGCTGCTCTGCACGCTGGCCCTGCCGTTGCCCTTTCTTGCATTATTGCTTCGATTGTAGCTGGGCTGGTGGCCTTTGCCTATGCAGAAATGGCGGCAGCAATGCCTTTTGCTGGTTCGGTCTATTCCTGGATCAATGTGATCTTTGGCGAGTTTTGGGGCTGGATATCTGGCTGGGCATTGCTGGCTGAGTACTTGATCGGAATGGCCTTCATTAGTTCGGGCTTGTCTGCCAACCTGCGAGCTTTGATTGCACCATGGGGGTGGAAATTGCCGGCTGCATTGTCCAACCCGCTTGGAGTTAATGGCGGCATCCTCGACTTAGTGGCCATGATTGCAATTGTGATTGCCGCCGTTTTGGTTAGCTTTGGAGTTTCTAAAGCCTCCAAAGTAGAAAACATCTTGGTGGTCGTCAAGGTGGCCGCCATTTTGCTATTCGTGGTGGTTGGACTCACAGTGATTAGAAAGGCCAACTTCATGCCCTTCATCCCTCACTACCGGGTTACCTCCCACGGTCCCTTTGGCGGCTGGCAGGGAATTTATGCCGGTGTATCCATGATTTATATCTCCTTTTTAGGTTTTGATACCATTGCCTCCAATTCTGCTGAAGCGGTTAATCCGCAAAAAACGATGCCGCGCGGCATTATCGGTTCACTACTAATTGCAGTGGTCTTGTTCGTTGCGGTTAGCTTGGTCCTTGTTGGTATGGTGCCCTACCACCAATACCTGAATTCAGCTGAACCGGTTGGCTATGCACTGCGGCAAACAGGCTATGGCAAAATCGCCGTGGTCGTTCAATCAATTGCCATTTTGGGCATGTTTACCGCCCTCATAGGTTTGGCCATGGCTAGTTCACGCCTAGTATATTCCTTTGGTCGCGATGGCATGATGCCCCGCTTTTTAGGCAAGTTAAATGCTGACCATCGTCCAGCCAACTCTTTGTGGACGGTAGCAGTTATTGCCATTGTGATTTCAGCCTTTATTCCCTTCTCCTTTTTGACTCAGCTAGTTTCTGCTGGGACCTTGATAGCCTTCATGTTTGTTTCGATTGGAATTTACAAGTTGCGTCCGCGCGAAGGGGGCGACATTGCTGATCCAGCCTTCAAGATGCCCCTTTATCCAGTACTGCCTGGTCTGGCATTCTTAGGTTCACTGGCCGTCTTCTGGGGCTTGGACATGCAAGCTAAAAAATACATGTTGGTCTGGACCATTATTGGCCTGTTTATCTACTACCTATATGGTATTCACCACTCAGTCATTGTCACGAAAAAAGAACAATAATATTTAATCTTGAGCTCCAAAAATCAAAAACTTTTGGGGCTATTTTAATGACCAAATCAGCGCAAAAAGGCTGACTCCCAAACAAATACTGGAAATCAGCCCTAGGTGATTTTTTAATATTAAGCTAGACCTTTGCAGAGGCGTTATTTGGTCTACTTAAACATTCCTTTAGCGTATAGAAGATCATATATGTGATGAGTAAAATTAGATCCTACCGGTGTAGCAAGGAAAATTGCGCCAGCCACCAAAATGACACCTATTGCTAAAAGTATGCTTTTATTTATTTTCACAAAATCTTTTTTCAGTCCTAGAATAATGCATATTAAGCCAATTATAAAACATGAAACCATTATTATAAAACCCATATTATTACTTCTCCTTGCAACTTTTTTGGATAACTGCGCTACTTTATGTTTGAAAAGTTTCTATGACAGCTTTTATCGACTGCCTCTGCTTACTCTCAATATTATCTTTCAGGCTCAATAACAATACTTTAATTCACATGAATAGCAGTCTGTAGTCTTGGCAACATTGGCGGCTTGCAGTAGCGGCGCTTGCTGAAAAAGAGAACCAAAAGACGTTTTTAAGATGTTTTACATAATTTTAAAAAATTATCATGGGTATCACAGTTTTATATTATTACAAAAAAACATTTTCTCAACAAAATAGTGAAAAAATGTTTTTTAAATCTATATATGATTACAAGTTAGCATCCATATTGAAGGTTAACTTGGACATGTTGATGGAATCAATCATCATTTGACCCCAGAATTGTTCAGACCGCTTGCGGGTGTATGCGACTGTCTCCTGGTTAGCCTGGGTCAAGTATTCTGTCAGCTTGGCACCAGTCTTGCCTTCTGCACCAGCAATTACATCCTCAATGCGGCCCCGGTAGTACTGGTTGAGCTCATTCAAATAGTCTGTGTCCAGCTGGACAAACTGTGGATAGTGACTTTCAACTAGCACGGCTAAGGACTTATAGTACCACCAAGCATCCTTCATATTGTAGTCCATTGAGGTGTTATTGTATGAGGGATCAGTATCACTCATATTGGCAAAGAATGGCACAAATGGGGTGAAAGTAGGTCCACCAATACAGAGCCACATAATGGCTGCACGATCTTTAGGCACATCGCTTCTAATTTGCAAAATATGGGAATTCTGCGTCCGATTCAAGCCGATTGGGCGGAAACGGTGCTTTTCCTCATCACTGCCATGGCCAAAGGGATCATATGGCGTATTCTGATAGTGACTGCCTAAGACAAATTCGATGTCTTCACGCGTAATCTTCTTAGCGGCCCGACGAATAAAAGGCAAGTCCCCATCGGTTGGGTCCTGCTCAATTTCTGGATTGAAGTACTTTTGTCCGTACCAAACCCGGTTAGTGTTGTAGAAACGGTCTTGTTGACTGTAGGTACCAAAGATATGGCGGAAGTTCCAACCTTCATGGTCAACATTTAAGTGGTGGCCTGTAACAAAGTCCTGGATGCCCTCACTCCAGATAAAGTTATCGGGATCGTTAAAGTCAACTTGTTCAATTGAAACACGGTTGGCAGCCACGGCATAAGCATCATCAGGAATACGCTGGGCTACCCAATGGTGACCCGTAACAATTTCCATGTACCAGATTTCATTCTTGTCGCTAAACAAAACAGAATTGCCAGCAGGTGAACCGTACTTTTTAATTAGCTTGCCCAAATATTCCACGCCGCCGCGCGCAGAATGGATGTAAGGCAAAACAACTGTTTGCATACAGTCCTCATCCAGGCCATCCTTGACTAGCGGGTCAAAAGCTAGCGCCCTTTCATTGCCGTATGTAGACTCAGTACAAGACATTGCAACATTTTCCTGGTTAATGCCACTTTCATCGTAATAGCCCCGGTGCTTGTAATCAACGTTAGGCACGGCAGGAACGGCCTGGGCGTCTTCAGGCAGGTCCATGGCAAACTTATTCAGCCAGGACTTAATCTTGCGGTCCTTTTCACCCTTGACAGCTGGTTCAATCACGAATTTCTGCGGGGTAATGGGACGGAAGGTGTCATCGTTGCGGGCAATCATTGTTGATCCGTCCACTGAGGCCTTCTTCCCAACCAAAATCGTTGTACATGCGCTATATTCTTTCATAAAAAACTCCTTTAATCTATTTAAACCAAGTCGTGGAAAAGTCCCACGGCATAATTGGCAGCGTTAAAGTCGGCTAAGTCGCTGGCCTTTTCACCCAGACCAACCAACTTCACTGGCAACTTCATTTCATTCCTGATAGCTAGGACCACGCCACCTTTAGAAGAACCATCAAGCTTGGTCAAGACCAGGCCGGTTAACTTGGTCGTCTTGTCAAAGTCCTTGGCCTGCAGCAGAGCATTCTGCCCCGTTGACCCATCCAAAACTAATAAGGTTTCGGTCGGCTCATCTGGCGCCTGCTTCTTAATCGTACGCTCAATCTTTTCCAGCTCGTTCATCAGGTTCTTCTTGTTTTGCAAGCGTCCTGCCGTATCAATTAGCAGGTAGTCAGCATGCTCGGCTAAAGCACGACCGGTGGCATCAAAGACAACTGAAGCAGGGTCCGCCTGGTCTTGGCCGGTCACAACCGGTACATCAACCCGCTTGCCCCACTCAACTAGTTGCTCAACCGCTCCGGCTCTAAAAGTATCAGCAGCAGCCAGCAGAACTGACTTACCCTCATCCTTGAAGCGCTTGGCCAACTTGCCAATAGTCGTCGTCTTGCCCGCTCCATTGACCCCAACAAAGAGGTAGATGTTAGGCTTGCCATCTTGGTGGACGCGTAAGTGCTCATTTTCTGCGTCACCATTTTGATCATACAGGTTGACCAATTTTTCAACAATAACCCTCTTTAAGTCATCGCGGGACTTAGCCTTTTGCAGCTTGGCTTCATCTCGTAATTCACTGGTCAAAGTCTCAGCTGTCTCGTAGCCCACATCGGATTCAATTAACAATTCTTCTAAATCATCGAAGAAGTCTTCATCAACGGTCCGGAACTGGGCAAAAAATTGGTTGAGCCGGGCACCAAAACCCTTGTTAGTCTTTTCCAAGCCTTTCTCATAGAGTTCGGCCTGGTCAACTAGCGGATTATCTGCATCTTCTGTTGCTGAATTAGTAGTTGCCGGTTGAGCAGCTTCTACTTTATCCTCATTTTCAGCTACCTGATCTTCAATGTCACTTGCAGGTTCAACTGCATCTTCGGCCTCTTCTTCATGATCAGGAACCGATTCAGCTTCCTTGACTCCACCTTCTTCAACAGCTTTCTCTTTATCAGTTTCATCCTGCTTTTTATCTTGGGTCTGGTCACTATCATCGCCAAAAAGCGACTTCTTAATCTTATCAAATAAACCCACTCTTAGTTCACCTCATCTTTTAATTCTTTTAACGAAACCGACAAAACCTGCGATACCCCTGATTCTTGCATCACCACGCCGTATAGTTGGTCAGCCCGCTCCATCGTGCCCCGTCTGTGGGTAATCACGATAAATTGCGTGTGCATGTCGTAGTGTTCCAAAAACTGGGCAAAGCGGGTCACATTGGCATCATCAAGCGCAGCTTCCACCTCGTCCAGGACACAGAAAGGCACCGGCTTAACCTTGAGCATCGCAAAGAGCAATGTAATGGCTGTAAGTGCACGCTCACCACCGGACAGCAGACTCAAGCGCTGCAATTTTTTGCCTGGTGGCTGGGCCACAATCTCCACGCCGGTGGTCAAAAGGTCATCTGGATCAGTTAAGACTAGCTTAGCATTACCTCCCCCAAAAACGACGGGATAAAGCTCAGCAAAGCTCTTAGCAACAGCACAAAAAGTCTCATTAAAGCGACTAGAGACTTCAGAATCAAGCTCAGCCATAGACTTGCGCAAGTTATCGCGTCCTTGCAGCAGGTCATTTTGCTGTCCTGTCAAAAAGTCGTACCGCTTCTTGACATCCTCATACTCTTCGATTGCCTGCAAGTTGACCGGACCAATATCAGACAAGGACATCTGGTGGAGCTTGACGCTTTTTTGGAGTCGACTCCTAGTTTCCTCAGTATTGTCCTCTTCAGCCTGGTTTAAAGCGGCCTCATAAGTCAATGCATAATCCTTGCGCAATTTTACTAAGCGCTGATCAATCTTGCTAGTTAATTGGGCAATCTTAACCGAAAAGTCCTGCTGTTCGCTTGCAGCGGTCTTGCGCAAGTCATAGTTCCGGCTGGCCACTTGGTCAAGTTGGTTGATCTTGGCATCGCAGCGACCCAGTTTCCCGCTCAAGGTATTGAGTTGGTCTTGTAAGTCTTCCTTGCGGGCAGATTCCCGCTTTACTTCAGCAGCTAGTTTTTGTTTCTTTTCCTGGTCCAAAGTTCCACTTTGCTCAAGCGCGGCTAATTTGGCCGTTAGTGTCTTAATTTGATCTTGGGACTGGGCTAAAGTTCGCGACTTCTCGGCCTTTTGCTTGGCCAAGTTCTCTAGCTTATTGGTAAAGACGGCAATTTGTGGATCAAGGGCTGCCAGCTTTTCTTGGACCTGCTGGTTAAAGCTTGCATAGTTCTTAATCTGCTCTTGAACAGCTGCAATTGCTGCTTTTTGCTGGTCGATCTGCTCGTCAAAGACCACCTTCTGCTTCTCAGCTGCCACAATTTTGCCCTTGATTGTCTCTACTTGCTTAATTCGCTCTTCTGTGCGCTGAGCAAAGAGCCTGCTAGCTGCCTTAAGGCGGTTAACTTCTTTTTCTTGATTTTGAAAAGAAAGGACAGCTTCGCCTAAGTCACGGCTATAATCCTGAAGCTTGGCCTGAGAAGAAGCAATTTCTTGATCTAGCTTGCTGCTTGCCTTTGTCAGCTCATCAAAGTGGGCCTGGTCCTGGTCGAGTTGCTTCTTCAGTTGCTTGATCTTCTGCTTTAACTCGTTGAGTTCTGTAGTTGTTTGCAGTGGTGAATTATTCTTCTGGTTACGCGCACCCCCAGTCATTGAACCACCAGGTGCAATCACGTCACCGTCCAGCGTGACGATGCGATAGCGGGCAATACGCTGCCTGATCTTCATTGCATTGTCAATCGTATCAACAATCACGGTACTGCCTAGCAAGTAGTTGATTGCTGGGCTAATGTCAAGATCAGATGAACTTTCAACCAGCTCGCTGGCAATGCCCTGGTAGCCAGAATAAGAAGTTAGAATTTTAGCCGTTGACGGTGGAATCGCATATTCACGCAGTCCATCCAACGGCAAAAAAGTTGCTCTGCCCGCATGGTCCCTTTTCAACTGGTTGATAGCATCCCGCGCACTGATGCGAGTCTTAGTAACCAAGTCCTGGACACCACCACCTAAGGCGGTGGACATTGCTGCTTCCAGTCGGGCTGGAAAAGTAATTAGTTCACCCACAGCCCCAATGACACCCGGATAGCGGTCCAAGTGATTCAGGACGGTTTTTACGCCATAATAGTATCCTTCATGGCGTTTGCGAATATTTTCCAAAGCCTCATAGCGTGCTTGCACCTGACTATAGCGTTGACTGTTGCTATTTACTAGCTTGCGCAGGTCCGCGAGTTTAGTCTGGTGCTGGGATTGTTGACCCTCTAGCTCGCTAAGCTGGTCTTTGGCACTTTGATATTTTTGCTTGAGCATCTGACCCTGCTGGCGCAAGCGTTCCAATTCCTCAATCGACTTTTCCAGTTGCTCTGACACATCATCATTTTGATACTCACTGTCGTTAGCCGTTCGGCTTAATTCAGACTTGAGGTAGACTAGCTGGTTATTGTTAGACGTCTGGTCCTGGAGCAGCTGAATATAGTTTGCTCGTTGTTCTTCAAGTTGCTGGTTGAGCTGGTCAGGATCCGTGTCCAAGCTAGTCGTTAGCTTTTGCCGCTTGGCTTGCAGTTCAGCTCGACTTTCTTTGAGCTCTTTTTCCTGTTGGACTAGTTCCGCGCACTCCTTGGTCAAAGTTGCAGTACGTTTATTAAGGTCTGCCAGTTCCGCCTCATATTCTTTTTTGGTGGCTTCACTATACTGCCTGCTTTGCTGGGTTACTTGCAGACTAGTATTAAAATCGGAAAGCTTCTTTGTCAGTGCCAACAAGTCACTTTGAATTTGCTCGCGTTGCGCACTAATCTGCTTATACTCGTTTCGCTTAGCCGTAACTGCACTCTGGGATTCCTTAACCTCGCGGTCTAATTTCGATAATAAAACTTGATTTTGCTCAGCCTGCTGGTCTAATTTTTGCTTTTGTTTATCCAAATCCGCAATTTCAAAGGCCAAGAGCGTTTTTAAGTCATGGTCAAGGCCCTGCTTTTGAAATTGATATTCCTGAGCAAGTGAGCTCTGCTCATGGAGCGGTTCAATTCGCTGCTCCAATTCCTTAACCAAGTCATTGATTCTTACCAAGTTTTCAGTTGTTTGATCAAGTTGAGCGCTAGCTTCTTCCTTCTGCTTTTTAAAGTGGAGAATACCGGCCGCCTCTTCAAATAATCCTCGGCGGTCTTCTGGACGCGAATTCAGGATCCCATCGACTCTGCCCTGGGAGATAATCGCCAGACTATCCGGAGAAATACCTGAATCCAAAAAGAGGGCCCGGACATCGCGCTGGCGCACATTGTGCTTGTTTATCTGGTATTCACTTTCACCAGAACGCAAAATACGCCGGGTAACTACTACCTGGTCGTTTTCAAAGTTAAGTTCGTGGCCCCGATTGTCAAAGATTAGCGTCACTTCAGCATGGCTGGATGGTTTGCGAAATTGGCTGCCTGCAAAAATAACATCTTTCATATTAGAGCCACGCAAAGACTTAGCACTTGCTTCACCCATCACCCATCGAATGGCTTCAGTAATATTACTTTTGCCACTACCATTGGGGCCGACAACGCCTGTAATTCCGCTATCGAACTTGATCTTTGTTTTTTCAGCAAATGACTTAAAGCCATCAATAATAAGTTCAGTTAAAGGCACTAACTCATCCTCCTAGTTGAGAAGCTTCAAGGCAACCTTGGCAGCCTCTTGTTCAGCGGCCTTCTTGTTGTGGCCCTTGCCCTGTGACAGAACCTTGCCATTAACTGTCAGTTGAACAGTAAAACGCGAAGGCATCTGCTCTTCTCTCAGCACCGCATATTCAATTGCTACTGGACCATCTTGTTGCAGAAATTCCTGCAAGTCAGTCTTGTAGTCACGCGAGGAATCAAACTTGCCTGCATTAATCAGCGGATAAACCGTCAAGCTTAAAAAGTGTTCGACTGCATCCAAGCCCTGATCAAGAAAAAGCGCACCATTGAAAGCCTCAAAGACATCTTCTAGAAGTGTCTTTCGTGCACGGGCCCCCGCTTTTTCTTCACCATGACCTAGATTGATCTGCTCTGAAAAGCCAAACTCCCGGGCAAATTCTGCAAAACCCTCAGTGTCTACAATGTTGGACCGCATCCGGGTCAGTTCTCCCTCGTTTAGGTTGGGAAAGTGCCGGTAGAGGTAATTGGAAATGGCCAATTCCAGCACCGCATCGCCTAAGAATTCCAACTTTTCATAATCGCGAATCCCATCGCTGGGATGTTCATTAGCATAGGAAGAATGAGTAAAAGCTTCTTCTAAAATTTTTGGGTTGTCAAACTTGATTTTATATTTGGTATTTAATTGTTTAACAAATTTTGTACTAACCATCTTTTCAGCCCCTTATCTTCTTAGATTATACCAGTTTTTACCAGCTAAAATGAAAAAGAAAACTATTGCGTAAATTTTTGCAATAGTTTTCTCGATTTGTTGTCTAATTAATCTTGATAGGAAGGCTTATTTAGCATAGCCAACTTGGTACCATAATTGGTGCTCGTTGTTATTTTGAGATGGTTTAAGAGAATATCCTGCCACCTTACTGTTAACTGCATCAATTTCATATTCATTGTAGGTTGGGATGACATAGGCCTGATCAACCATGTACTTTTGCCATTCATGGAATTTCTGTACCCGGTACTTGTGATTAAAAGCCTTCTGCGAATCCATTTCTTCAATTAACTTTGTGTTCTCTGGCGTGACAAAGCGTGAATAGTTAGACATCGTCCCTTCACTGAACATCTGTTGCTGTGAAGGTTCTGAAGATAAAGTCCATCCGGCCATAAACATATCAACTTTCGGGTCATCATGCTGAACCTTATCATAGAAGGAGTTAAATTCAGTCAAACGGCCGCCAAGTAGCTTTACATTTAGCCCAACTTTATTCCATTGCTGGATGTAGTTTTGCACAATTGGTTCTTGGATTGCAGAACCCGACATAGCTGCAAAGGTAATTGTTAACGGTTTGCCGTTAGGCTGCACACGCCACTTACCCTTCTTCTTGTAACCAGCCTTATCTAAAATTTTGTTAGCTTTCTTTAAATTATATGTATAGCCCCTGTTAGATTTGTCGAAGTAATCACCAAACTGTGCCGGAATAAGTGTTGGAACCTGGAAACTCAAGCCGTCGGTATAGTGTTTATACACCGCATCGGTATTCATGGCATAAGCCATTGCCTGCCGCAAAGACTTATTCCCCATTTTAGCTTTCGGGTTCATGACATTCTTGGATTTCTTATCGTCCCATTTACCAACTTTGAAAGCAACGTAACGGTAGGCAAGTGGAACATGAGCAACAAAGGTTACATCTTTCGTATCTTTAACCTGCTTCCACTGGGCGTTAACCACTCGTGCAATATCAAATTTATGGCTCTTAATTGCTTGGGAAGCCGAGTTAGGATTAACTACTTGGTAGATAATCTTGTCAAGTTTTGGCCGACCACGCCAATAGTACTTATTAGGAACCCACGTTACCGATTGTCCTCGTATAATGTGGTCCACCTTGTACGGCCCAAAGTATAGCGGCTGCTTTCTTATTTGGTCAGAAGCTTCCATTTTGGCAAATGGAATATTCTTCAAGTAGTGGTAAGGAGCAGCATTTTCCCAAATATAACCATTGCCACTGTAATACATTCCCGGCTTTAGTTCCTTACAATGCAACACAGCTACGCGGCCGTTCTCACCATTTGGCATTTCAATACCAGAAATAGTTTTAGCCTTACCCTCATGGTACTCTTTCATACCATTAATGATATTAAATTGGCTGGAATAGCGCTGCGATTTTGTAGCCTTATTCGCAATAATTTCGTAGGCAAATTCAATATCTTTAGCAGTAACTTGTTTGCCATCAGACCACTTAACACCCTTCTTAACCGTAATCGTAATTGTTCTGGCTTTACGATTTAGCCTTAGGGTTGCAGGACCCTTGTCATTAATCTTGTAGTGGTCATCGGTATCAAATAAGGATTCTTGACCGGGAGATGCAACATCACTGTCAGGTTGGCTCATTGCCAGCTCTTCATTAAATACACCAGTAAAAGGAGTATCTGTTTCTTCTGCAACCTTTATTGTTCCACCTTGTTTTGCAATCTTTGCAGAACTAGCAATTGGAAACTTGCTGGCTGTTTTGGCCCCTTCATTGCTGCTGCCACCCTTACCACATGCAACCAAGGCAAGTGCAGCAGCGCTCACTAATCCAATTGAGCTAAATACTTTTGCTTTCTTCATTTAATACGACTCCTTTTTAATTTGGATGGAATAGTTTTTAAGACAAGTTAATTATTAAATAATATCACATTAAATTAATATTTCAACATATTTGTTCATTTTAATTTAACTTATTTGAAACAAAATTATTAATACCAAAAATCCCAAGCCAAAGCTTGAGATTTTAAATATATTTTATATAGTCAATGTCTAGGATTATTTAACAAACCCAACTTTGTACCATAATGGGTATCCATTAGTGCTTTCAGATGGTCTCAAAGAATAGCCAGAAATCTTATTGTTAACTGCTTTAACACTATAAGAACTTTGTTCTGGAATAACAAATGCTTGGTCAAACATATACTTTTGCCATTCATGGAATTTTTCAACTCTATACCTGTGGTTAAATGCTTTCTTAGAGTCTATTTCTTCAAGCAGTTTGTTGTTCTCTGGCGTTACAAATCTGGTATAGTTGAATGGATCTTTTTCACCATATAGCCCAAGCGGGGATGGTTCAGATGAAAGCGACCACCCTGCTTCAAACATATCATATGACGGATCATCATTATGAATCTTATCATAAAAAGAGTTGCCTTCTGTCAGTCGACCACCAGTCAGAGTTACATTCAACCCAATCTTGTGCCATTGCTGTAAGTAGTTTTGAATAATTGGCTCTTGAGTGACACCACCTGACAAGGCCATGAATTTAATGCTCAAAGGCTTGCCGTTTGGCTGAACACGCCACTTACCTTTCTTCTTATAGCCTGCCTTGTCCAAAATTTGGTTGGCCTTCTTCAAATTATATGTGTAGCCCTTAATATCCTTATTAAAATAGTCACCAAACTGGGCTGGAATTAAGGTCGGAACTCTAAAAGACATACCGTGAGTATAGTGATTCATGACCTCATCAACATTCATAGCATAGCCGATAGCTTGACGCAGTGCTTTGTTATTCATCTTTGACTTAGGATCCATCACGTTTTTGCCGGTCTTAGCGTCCCACTTACCAAGACGGAAACCTACATACCAATAAACTAATGGAATATTTGCTACAAAGTTAACACCCTTAGTGTCCTTAACTTGATTCCATTGTGAATTAATCACTTGCGTGATATCGAATTTGTGGCTCTTGATAGCTTGCGTTGCTGATTGCGATGAAACTACTTGATAAATAATTTTGTCTAGTTTTGGCTTACCACGCCAATAATACTTGTTTGGTGTCCAAGTTGCAGCTTGGCCACGTACCAACTTGGTCAAGACGAAGGGGCCGAAGTAAAGTGGCTTTTTCCTAATCTTGTCAGACGACATTAGCTTACTAAATGGCACATCCTTTAAGTAATGGTAGGGCGAAGCTGATTCCCAGAAGTAATCATTACCTGAGTTGGTCATACCTGGCTTCAATTCCTTATAATGCAGAATTACTGTACGTCCATTTTCGCCATCTGGCATTTCAATGCCAGAAATCGTCTTAGACTTACCATCATGATATTCCTTCATTCCCTTAATAAGCCCTAGTTTTGAAGTATATCGTTGTGACTTGGAAGCTTTGTTTGCCATAATTTCGTATGGATACTCAACATCTTTAGCAGTAACTTGTTTGCCATCAGACCACTTAACACCCTTTTTAATCGTGATAGTTACCGTATTGTTCTTATTATCCAATTTCATTGTGGCCGGACCCTTGTCGTTAATCCGGTAGTTATCATCAGTATCAAATAAGCCTTCATTACCAGGTGAAGCTACTTCTGAATCAGTTGTAACCGTTGATAATTCATTAGAGAAAATTCCAGTGAACGGAGAATTAGCAATCAGGGCAAGCTTTAACGTACCACCTTGTTTAGTTGCTTTATTCGGCACAGCGATTGGGAACTTGCTTGCCGTCTTACCAGCATTAGTATCGTCTGCCTTGTTGCCACCCTTGCCACAAGCAACCAAGGCAAGTGCTGCTGCACTCACGATTCCTAATGAACTAAGTAATTTTGTCTTTTTCATCTTACATGTCTCCTTCTTGTTTCAGGATTGATGAGTTTTTAAAACAAGTTAACAATTAAATAGTAACACATTAATTTTTGATTGCAATGATTATTATTGATTTAATTTAAATTTCCAAAATTAAATAACTGCTCATAAAAAAATCCCAAGCTTTTGCTTGGGATTAAAACAAATACTATTCTTAGTTATTATTTAGCATAACCAACTTGATACCATAATTGGTGCCCATTGTTATTTTGAGATGGCTTCATTGAGTAGCCGGTTACCTTATCGTTGACTGCCACAACCTTGTATGAATTATTAACTGGGATGACATATGCTTGATCAAACATATATTGTTGCCATTCGTGGAATTTCTGTACGCGGTACTTGTGGTTAAAGGCTTTTTGAGAGTTAAGCTCTTTGATTAACTTAGTATTCTCTGGCGTTGCAAACCGTGAATAGTTCCATGAAGCATTTGGGGCATACAAGGTTGCTGGTGATGGCTCACTAGCTAGACTGATTGCAGCCATAAACATGTCTACGCCTGGTGCATCGTTTCGCAGCTTGTCATAGAAGGAATTAAATTCAGTCAAGCGACCACCGGTGAGACTAACGTCCAAGCCGATCTTATGCCACTGTTGCAGGTAATTTTGCATGATTGGTTCTTTGGTAGAATCACCAGAACTTGCCATAAACTTAATCTTCAGTGGCTTGCCATTAGGTTGTACGCGCCACTTGCCCTTCTTTTTGTAGCCGGCCTTGTCCAAAATCTGGTTGGCCTTCTTCAAGTTGTAGCTGAAGCCCTTAGTATCCTTGTCGAAGTAGTCACCAAATTGAGCTGGAATAAGAGTTGGCACTTGGAATGACAAACCATGGGTGTAGTGTTGGTTAACATCAGAAACGTTCATTGCATAGCCAATAGCCTGGCGCAACGCCTTATTGTTCATCTTAGACTTTGGATCCATCACGTTCTTGCCGGTCTTAGGATCCCACTTACCAACTTTAAAGCCCATGTAGCTGTATTGTAGCGGAATTTGTGCAACAAACTTAACGTCCTTGGTATTCTTAACTTCAGTCCATTGAGAATTGACAACATCTGCGACGTCAAACTTGTGACTCTTGATGGATTGAGAAGCTGAGTTCTGCGAAACAACCTGGTAGATAATCTTATCTAGCTTAGGTTGACCTCGCCAATAGTACTTGTTGGGCGTCCACGTAGCAGATTGTCCCCGAACCAGCTTAGAAAGCTTAAATGGACCAAAGTAAAGAGGTCTCTTTCTAATCTTGTCAGAGGATTCCAGCTTGTTAAATGGAACATCCTTAAGGTAGTGGTAAGGTGCAGCACCTTCCCAGAAATAACCATTACCAGAGTTGTACATGCCTGGCTTTAATTCCGTATAGTGCAGGACCATGGTCCGGCCAGACTCACCATCTGGCATCTCGATACCAGAAATTGTATCAGCCTTACCCTCGTGGTAGTCTTTCATACCCTTGATGAGTTCAAACTTGGAGTCATACCGCTGAGACTTGGTTGCCTTGTTGGCCATAATCTCGTATGAATATTCCATATCCTTGGCTGTTACCTGCTTGCCATCTGACCACTTAACACCCTTTTTCATTGTGATAGTGACAGTATTGTTCTCACGATCAAGCTTCAATGTGGCTGGACCCTTGTCATTGATCCGGTAGTTATCATCAGTATCAAACAAAGATTCTTCACCAGGAGAGGCTACGTCAGCATCAAAGGCAGTCGAAGCCAGTTCATCTGAGAAGATCCCTGTAAATGGTGATTCAGTCTCAAGTGCTACCTTAAGCGTGCCACCTGGTTTAATATCCTTCTTAGGCATTTCACTAGGAAACTTGCTAGCCGTTTTGGCATCATTGGCATTATTATCGCCACTCTTACCACAGGCAACCAGTGCAAGCGCAGCTGCACTCACAATTCCTAATGAACCCAGTAATTTTGTTTTTTTCATTTATACATAACTCCTTCTTATTGTTGGAATAGAAAAAGTTTTTAAAACAAGTTAACAATTAAATATTAGCATAGATAATTAATAGTTCAACTGCTAAACGCCTATAAACTACTGTTATTCAGGAATCTTGATTATCATTTTTAGATCAAAGCACCAAAAAAGTGCTACTAGCAGCTAGCTCAATGTCTAACTATTAGTAGCACTTCATTAATCAATAAACCTTACTAGTTCTCACGTTGTCTTGCATCACCGGCACGTTGCAGTGCTCGACCAACATAGTTAATGCTGAGTGAGATTGCCAGCAGCAAAATTGTAGCTGGCAACCATAGCCATGGCCGACTAACAACGTTAACAGGGTCGTTGGCAAAGCCAATCAGGTTACCCAGTGATGGAACTGTTGGCGGCAAACCATAACCGATGAAGGACAAGGTTGTCTCAATACCGATATTGCCGGCTATAGTCAAGACCAAGTCAATAATCAGCATCGAAGTAATGTTGGGCAAAACCTCTCGGAACATAATCTTCAAGTCCGATGAACCAGAAGTCTTAGATGCCAGAACATAGTCTCGACCACGTTGGGACAGGACAAAGGCCCTGAATAAGCGCGCTGTTGATGTCCAGCCAAAGAGGGAGATAATCCAAACCAAAGTTATCGGACTAAATTTAGGAACAACTGTAACCAATACAATTTCAATTGGCATAGCTGGCAAGACCTGAACAAAGTCAACAATTCTCATGATAACGGCATCAATCCAGCCACCATAGTATCCTGACACAAGCCCGACAATCAAGCCAACCGTTTCACAGACAGCAGTAACACCAAGTCCAATCAAGATTGAATTTCGACCACCCATCATCAAAAGACTAAGGATGTCACGGCCACCATCATCAGTACCAAACAGGTGCCCATTAGTAGCCCAACCACTGTAAGCGTCAAGAATGTTAGTTTCTGATACCTTATCTGCGTTCAAGAACAGAGAACCACCAAAGGTGAACAACAAAGCTAATACAATAACTATGAATGCGGTCAAAGCAACTTTATCTTTGACAATTTCATGGACAACAACCCTGAACCCCGAAGTTGGAGAAGAGATTTTGCGCTTTTTAGCTTCTGTTTTCGAAGTGTTTTCTTTCTTTTCAGACATTTCTTTTCTCCTCCCTTATTTAATCCGGATCCGTGGGTCAATGATACTCATAATGATATCCGATAGCAAGTTGCCCAGCAAGGTCAAGATACCAAAGATTAGAATCAAAGCCGTCAAGGTCGTATAGTCACGTTGACTAATCGAATCAAGGAAGAGCTTGCCCATGCCTGGGTAACTGAAGACCGACTCAATAATCATCGAACCGCTCAAAAGACCAGTAATAACTGTACCGAATGAAGAAGCAATTGGTAACAATGAGTTGCGCAAGATATGCTTTCTGAAGACCACGTTTTCCGGTACGCCCTTACTGTGAGCTGTCCGGACATAGTCCTCGACCTTGTTGTCGACAATTCCTGTCCGCAAGTATTGCACAATGCTAGTAGTGGTTACCAAGGCGCTTAAAGCTGCCGGCAGCAAGATGTGATACAACTGACTGCCAATCGTTCCCCAAAAGCCTGAAGCATTAGGTGAGACCGACCCAGAAATTGGGAACCAGCCTAGAGTAAAACCAAAGAGCCAAATCCCTAAAATGTAAAAGACAAACGCTGGCACCGCAAAGGTAACATAGTTAAAAATCTGCACTGCCTGGTCTTGCCACTCGTCTTGGTGACGACCAGCAGTCACTCCCAGCGGAATTGCCAATGAATAGGAAAAGATTGTGGTCACAAGCGATAACCAGAAGGTGTTGACCGCCCGGTCCGCAATTAGCGAAGTTACTGGAACGTGTTGGATATAACTAGTCCCCAAATCACCCTTAAACAAGTTGCCCAACCAGCGAGCATATTGAACTGGAGCTGGATCATAAAGACCCGCGGCCCGCTTCAAAGCCTCTAACTGCTTAGGATCAGTGTTTGGATTGATTTGCCCACTAAATGGGTCACCTGGCATCATTTTAGCCAAGAAGAAGACCAAGATACTCAAAATGACCAACTGTGGGATCATGATTAATATACGTCTTAAGACTGTTTTCCACATTATTAGTCGCTCCCCTTTTCATTTAACGTTTCTTGTCGCACTTCATCTGCCGGAAGGGCTACCCAATGCTTGCCAGAAACTTGCTGCAAGGGGAAGACGCGACCATCTTTGTCATACCACTTGCTCTGGTCGTTTTGAAATTCTTGTTCAACTTCTTCACGGTGCTTCTTGTGCTCTTCCCTATTTTCAACGTCAACCATTGGAATAGCAGAAAGAAGACGTTTAGTGTAGATATGCATTGGATGCTTGTAGATGTCTTCCCGGCTGCCGATTTCAACTAGGCGGCCACGGTGCATAATTGCCAGGTTCTCGGACATGTGCTTAACCACGCCCAAGTCATGGGAAATAAACAAGTAGGCAATGTCATATTGCTGCTGGATGTGCTTCATGAAGTTCAGCACCTGGGCCTGAACAGACAGGTCAAGGGCACTGGTAGGCTCATCAGCCACGATCAAGCGCGGGTTAGTGGCCACCGCACGGGCAACCCCAATTCTCTGCCGCTGACCACCAGAAAACTCATGGGGAAACTTATAAATTGAATCGCTAGGCATCCCAACGATGTCTAAAAGTTCTTGAACGCGTTCACGTTCCTGGTCGGTAGTCATGTTTTCAAAGTTGCGGATTGGTTCGGCAATGATGTCTTCAATTCTCTTTCGCGGATTCAAGCTTGACATTGAATCCTGAAAGATCATCTGGACATCCTTGTTGTAGTTAAGCTTGCGGCGGTTTGCTGACCTTGTAATATCAACACCCTTGTAGATGATCTCGCCGCTAGTAACCGGCTCAACCCCAACAATTGCTTTACCAGTCGTTGACTTGCCTGAACCAGATTCACCAATCAAGCCGTACGTTTCGCCTTCATTAATAGTGATGCTGACACCGTCAACAGCGCGTACATAATCGGTAATCCGGTTCCAAAACCCTGATCTGATTGGGTAGTGAACTTTCAAATTTTTTACTTGAACAATTTCTTTAGCCATAAAACTACTCCCCACTCGCTTCATTCTGGAAGTGGAACGTCTTCCAGCAGGTACATCTTACCCAGTGGCCTGGGTCAACTTCGTGCATGGTTGGGTTCTCTTCGTGCGCACTAGCAGGAATCCATGGGATTCGTGCTGCAAAGCGATCACCTTCACGAGGCATATTCTGCAAGGACGGAACTGTCCCCTGAATTACGTGCAGGTCATCTTCTTCATCTTCGGTTTGCGGCATCGAATTGAGCAATGAACGGGTATATGGGTGCAGCGGATGTTCAAAAATAGTTTTGACATCAGCCTTTTCTACTATTTGGCCCGCATACATAACCGCAACTTGGTCAGCCGTTTCAGCAACAACACCCAAGTCGTGGGTAATCAAGATAATGCCAGAGTGGGACTGGCGTTGAATGTCTTCCAGCAGGTCCAAAATCTGGGCCTGAATCGTCACATCCAAAGCAGTAGTCGGCTCATCAGCAATAATAACCTCAGGCTTGCAGGCAATCGCCATCGCAATCACGATCCGTTGCCGCAATCCACCAGAAAGCTCAAAGGGGTACATTGCATAAGTTTCTTCAGGTTTAGGCATCCCTACCTGGTTGAACAACTCGATCACGCGTTCATGGCGTTGCTTCTCGTTCATATCCGTATGGTAGTAGAGCGTCTCGGCCACTTGGTCACCAACCCGCATTAACGGGTTGAGGCTGGCAAGGGGATCCTGGAAAATCATTCCAATCTTATTCCCACGGATTTTATCAAACAGGGTTTCATTCAAGCCTACTAGGTTCAACTCATTATACAGAATATCGCCTGTAACTTTCGTATTCTTGTGGTCATACAACCCAATAATACTTGCAGCAATTGTACTCTTACCACAACCAGATTCACCCACAACTGACAAAATCTCGTCACGCTTCAGCGTGATGTTGATATCGTCCGCAGCATCATAAAATTTTCCTTGCAAGCGGTATGCAGTGTGCAAATGCTGGATATCTAGCAAGAGATCACTTTGTCTTTCCAAAGGTCATTTCCCCTCTCAAATCTTGTAGCAATTTATTAAAGATATTTAATAAATTTATTTAATTTCTAATTATAAACATCAAATCGGTCAGATGCAAATTACAAACCGAATATTTAGAAATTATTTTTGGTGGTCTGCAATATAGTCTACAGCATCACCCACCGTCTTGATCTTTTCGGCGTCTTCATCAGCAATCTCGGCGCCAAATTCATCCTCTAGCTGCAGAATAAACTCAACCAGATCAATGGAATCAGCGTCCAAATCATTGGTGAAGTTGGTCTCCTTAGTGATCTTTTCCTTATCAACTTCAAAATTATCCGCCAGGATCGTCTGAATTTTGGTAAAAATTTCTTCCTTAGTCATTATTTTTCTCCTTATTAAAGGTATACACCAAATTACTTAGTCTGACCAAATTCTGCTCTGAACTCATCAATGATCTTCTCTTGCAAAATTTTATCAACCTGCTTGATTGTATAGTAAATTGCGCGCTGGTCAGAGCGTCCGTGTGTCTTAACTACGGGGGCATCAAGTCCAAGCAGCACAGCTCCGCCATACTTTTCGACGTCAAACTTTGACATCAAACCCTTCAGTGCCTTCTTGCTTAGTAAAGCACCAATTTTAACAAAAAGCCCATTATTTAACAAACTATCCTTGAGCAAATGAATCAAGACACTGGCTGTGCCTTCGATATTTTTCAAGACTGCATTCCCGGTGAAACCGTCTGTCACTACCACATCAGCCTTGCCTTCCAGCAATTCATTGCCCTCAATATTGCCAATGAAGTTCAACTTGCTGCTCAAAAGCAACTGGTATGCCTGCTGGTGCAGGTCGTCGCCCTTGTCGCTTTCGGCCCCATTATTGAGCAAGGCAACTCGCGGATTCTTAACACCGCGCACTCGTTCAGCATAGTAGGAGGCCATCTTGGCCCAATTCAGCAGGTATTCTGGCTTGCTCTTAGCATTGGCACCAACATCAATCATGTTGAAGCCATCGTCAGAACTTTTGACTGGTAAGGTAGGCATCAAGCCTGGGCGTTCAATTCCCTTAATCCGCCCAATAATGAAAATGCCACTTGCCAAAATCGCACCCGTATTGCCCAGCGAGAGCAGCGCATCGGCTTGACCCTGCTTGACGTATCTGGCTGCAGCAACAAGCGATGAATCCTTCTTAGACCGAATCGCCTTTACTGGTTCGTCATCGTCGCTAATGACCTCAGAAGTTCCGACAACTTCTACCCGCTCATTATCACTGCCTACTAACTCATCTAATCGCTTTTGGTCACCAAAAAGAATGAATTTAGTTTCATTTAGTTCAGCCTTTGCTTGTAAAACGGCTTGAACGATCGCTTCTGGGGCATGTTCGCCACCCATCGCATCAACTGCAATTGTTCTCATTTCTTCCCACAATCTTTCCTAGGTTCGTTCTTGCTGTAATTGTTTATATTCTATCACTTGTTTTAAATTTTTATGTAATGGATTTTGTATTTCTGGATCTTCTTTGACTAAAGCGCGGGCTACCTTCTGGGCAACTACCATCGTTTCATAATTATTGACGACATTGCCCACTTGAAACTCAGGTAGACCCGACTGGGCCCTGCCAAAGAGGTCGCCTTCGCCACGCATTTTCATGTCCTCTTCGGCCAATTTGAAGCCGTTTGTCGTTGCGGCCACTGCCTGCATCCTTTTTTTGCCAGCCTCGGTCTTGGGATCAGCCAGGAAAACACAATAACTCTGTGTCTTGCCCCTGCCAATCCGACCGCGCAGCTGGTGCAGCTGGCTTATGCCAAAGCGATCAGCATTATAAATGACCATCATGTTGGCATTGGCTACATCAACGCCAACCTCAATCACACTGGTTGCTACCAAGATATTAATCTGCCCGTCTGCAAAAGCTGTCATGATCTCCTCTTTTTTGGCACCTGGCATTTGCCCATGAAGCAGTGCTACTTCTTGGTCAGGAAAGTCATGACTCAGCTTCTTAAAAAGTTCCTCGGCATTTTTCAAATCCAGCGCCTCTGATTCTGTAATCAAAGGCGTGACGGCATATACTTGAAAGCCTTGATTGAGCTGGGCTTTTATCAAAGCATAAACTTCATCCATTTGACTGCTGGTCTTCCAGGCAGAAATGATCTGCTTGCGTCCAGCTGGCAGGTGGCGAATTTCAGAAATGCTCATGTCGCCATAAACAGTCAACGCCAGCGTGCGCGGAATCGGTGTCGCAGTCATCGCCAAAACGTCTGGTGCATTGCCCTTGTTGACCAATGCCTGCCGCTGCCCGACGCCAAAACGGTGCTGTTCATCAATGATTACCAAGCCTAGTTTATGAAAAACCACCTTATCTTGGATGAGGGCGTGGGTCCCAATTACCGCATTGATCGTTCCATCAGTCAATTCCTGGTATATTTCACGACGCTCCAATGTTTTGCTTGTGCCTGTTAAGAGGGCAATTCGCACGCCCAGCGGTCTGAGCAGGTCATCGATCTTTTTAAAGTGCTGCGTAGTCAAAATCTCAGTTGGAACCATTAAAGCCGCTTGAAAGCCAGCAGTAATTGCAGCAAAAATAGCGTAAACCGCCACAATCGTCTTGCCTGATCCAACGTCTCCTTGAAGAAGGCGCTGCATTTGGTGGTTAGAATGCAGGTCAGCAAAAATTTCATTGATCACTTGCTTTTGGTCGACCGAAAGCTCAAAAGGCAAGGACGTGGTCAACTTACCCACTTCTTTTAGGTTGTATTGTTTAGCAAAGCCCTTGTTCTTAGAATTGCTAGTACCCAGCCGGGCCAGTTCCGTTTGAAAAATAAAAAATTCACGGAAAATGGCGCTCCTTTTTGCCAATTCAGCTTCTCGACCATTTTTGGGATGGTGCATCAACTTGACGATTTCTTGCTCCGGCATGAGCCGGTACTTCTGACGCACCTCCATTGGAACAATGTCTTCAACTTCTGGCAAAAATTCTGCTATGGCCAGATCAATCAATTCAACCAGTTTCTTTTGGCGCAGGTGCCGGTTAACTGAATAAATTGGCGCCATGCCACTGTCATTTTCTTTAGCAGCTACGAACTTGAAGGCAGATAAGGACTGCCTAGCCACGTTGAATTTGCCGTAAACTGCAACTTCGCCGCCAATCTCAACCTTGTCCTTGAGCCAGGGCTGGTTAAAAAAATTGACCATGACAACATCATGGTCAATTCGCAATTTAAAACTGAGCCTGCTTTTTTTATAGCCGAAACGACTGACAAATGCTTCTGTAGCAACTACACCCTTTAACATCACCTTTTGACCATCCATGATCTGGTCAAGGGGAATCGTTTGAAGCTCGTCGTAGCGGAAGGGGAAGTAGAATAACAAGTCATAAATGCTATAAATACCTAAATGCCCAAGGGCAGCTGCAGTTTTTGTACCTACGCCCTTTAAGTCAGTTACCGGGGCAAATACCTTGCTCGCATCCATTTTTATTCAACGGAAACCAAGAAGTTGTACACTGGCTGACCACCATCGTGAACTTCAAATTCAAGGTCGTCATGCTTTTCTTCTAAAGCAGCAACAACTTTTTGGGCTTCCCGTTTGTCAGAATCACGGCCAAACATAATAGTAATGATCTCTGAATCTTCATCCAGCATTTTTTCAATCATGTCTACCGTTGCACTAACAGCATCGGGACCCGTCAACTTGATGTCGCCATCAACAATTCCGAGATAGTCATTTTGGTGAATTTCGATTCCATTGATCGATGTATCTCGGTTTGCTTGGGTAACCTCGCCAGAAACCACTTCTTCAAGCGCCTCTGACATATTGTCCACGTTTTCATCCAGTGAATTGTCAGGATCAAAGGACAACATTGCGGTCAGTCCCTGAGAAATAGTCTTGCTAGGAACAATCCCGACTGGGATGTCACTAACTTCAGCTGCTTGCTTAGCGGCCATGATAATGTTGCCATTATTAGGCAAGACAATGGCCTTCTTGGCACCAGACTTCTTGATTGCATCAATAATATCTTGAGTAGAAGGATTCATTGTTTGGCCGCCGGAAATAATGCGGTTGACCCCCTCGCTTTCAAACAGGGTGCGGATACCGTTGCCGGAAGCAACAGCGATCACAGCAAAGTCAACACTTTCCTGGTCTTGGGCACTATTATTAACAATCGTTTCATGCTGAATACGCATGTTGTCAATCTTAATCTTGCCCAGCTGGCCAAATTGGCTGCCATATGCAAAGATTTTGCCAGGATACTCTGTGTGCACGTGAACCTTGGCAATTTCGTCATCAGAAACAGCTAGGAGCGAGTCTCCCAACTTGGACAAGTATGCCCGAAATTCTTCCAGGTCAAACGGCTTTTTATTGGGAACATCAGCAGTCAAATCAACCATGATTTCCGTGCAATATCCGTTGGCAATGTCCTGAGTAGCCAGTTGAGACTGAACAGATTGGTGGTGCATCGCATTGATCATCTCATCCATTTCACCCTCATCTGGTTGGTATTGGTCAGCAAAATTTTCGCCGAGCAAGCCTTCCAAAAAGCCTTCATAGATAAAGAGCAGGCCCTGTCCACCAGAATCAACCACGCCAACCTGCTTTAACACGGGCAAGAGGTCAGGCGTTGTCTTCAAAGCCGCCTTGGCGCCTTCAACGATTGCCTTCATTACCTCTTCGACATCATCAGTTTCGCTTGCCTTATTGGCACCCGCCTGGGCAGCTAAGCGAGCTACTGTCAAGATCGTCCCCTCTACAGGCTTCATTACAGCCTTGTAGGCCGTTGCAACCCCATTTGAGAAGGCATTAGCCAGTTCTTGGGCGTTGAGCGTCTCCATGTCCACTGTGGCCTTATAGACACCTCTAAACAACTGTGAAGAAATAACTCCACTGTTGCCGCGGGCACCCATCAGCATTCCTTTAGCAAAACTCTTGGTCAGATCGCCAACGTTTGAACTGGTATTTTCAGCAACTGCCTTAACCCCACTTTCAATGGTCAAGTTCATGTTAGTCCCAGTATCGCCATCAGGAACGGGGAAAACGTTCAAAGAGTTGATAAATTCGGCGTTACGGCCCAGTCGGTGCGCGGCTACGCGAACCATATCCCTAAATTTTTTACTATCTATTTCCTTTAAAACCAAAATTATTAACCTCCGCTTGAGTTATTCGTCAAGCACTTTAACACTTTGAACGATGACATTAACAGCTTTTGTATCTATTCCAAGCTGGTTCTTCAAGTTAAACTTAACGCTCTCTTGAACGTTGCGGCTTACTTCAGATATCTTTAAACCATAGCCGACAATGATGTAAACATCAACCGTGATTTCATTATCTTCTGACTTAACGACAACGCCGCGCTTATAATTGGCCCGGTTCAAGATGCCGTCAAAGCCATCACGAATGGCATTTTTAGATGCCATTCCAACAACACCGTAATTTGATGTAGCTGCACAACCAACGACAATTGCAACAACACCGTTTGAAATATCAATCAAACCATCTTTAGTTTTGATTTTAACAGCCATGTTTGTCCTCCGTATCATGTTCTCAATATTATGAATCTATTTTATCATAGTAAGCAAGTATAAATACAATATTCCCCTTCAAAAATACTTTTGTGGTTGCATTGCCGAAAAAGATATGCTATCGTAACTGAGTATGAAAACACAAATAAAGGAGGTTTAGCAAATGGCAAAAGATTATATCACTGGTAAAAAGACCACTTTTGGTAACTCTCGTTCGCACTCACTGAATTCATCACGTCGGACCTGGAAGCCAAACCTTCAAAAAGTTCGTATTCTTGTTGATGGTAAACCAAAGCGTGTATGGGTTTCAACCAAGACTTTGAAGTCTGGTAAAGTTACCCGCGCATAATAACGATAAGAAGCCAGCGATTTAGGTCGCTGGTTTTTTTGTTTGCCATCGGATTCTATTGCCCTTACTTTTTTCTTTCACCAATACAAACAGTTGGTCATTATATTAACAAAAAAATCTTAGTGAAAAAAATATACTAGCTAACTTGCTTTTCACTAAGATTAAAATTTAAATATTTTGGTAGCGATCGATATCTTTAGATTGAATAACCGCCACAACGCCCTTGGCAAATGACAATTCAAATGTGTCTTGTCCGGGCAAAAATTCATTAGAACTTAAAGATAAGGCAAACGTGCCTTGGTAATGCGCCAAGTTGTACTTGGCCTGGTTAATATTTAAATCGCTAACAGCAGTTAGCGGCGCAACGCCAAAGTATGTGCAGCCTATCTGCCGTTTAACTGAATGCTGGCCTGGATTATAAAAACTAACCCAATTCTGGCGGTCGATCAGCTTTATCCTTTCTGCATATGCATTAAATTCAGGCTTGTTCACCATCAAAAGATTGGTTAAGAAGTGGTCGAGGCGGCCGCCTGTTGCTCCTAGCATGGTCAATTCATCAACTTGGTAGTCCAAAAAAGCATACTTCACTGCTAGTTCTGTGTCCGTATAATCTTTTTCCGGAACTGAATAACGAATGTCAGCCACTTCTTGTTCAATTCGATCTAATTCGCTTGCCTGCAAGGAGTCAAAGTCGCCTACGGCTATGTCTGGTACCAAGCCCAATTCATCAAGGAGGAGACTTCCCCGGTCTACGCCGATTAGCAAGTTTCCTGCCGCTTGCCAAGTTGCCAAAGTTTTCTTCATTTCTTCAGGCCACTGGCCTTGGGGGCCGCCCAGCAATGCTAGTGCCCTCATTGCAAAATCTCCTTTAATTCTTCAACTTGCGCTTGCACGCTGTCTTGGCAAAAAAGATAAGAGCCTGCTACAAAGATGCTGGCCCCAGCATCTCTGGCTTGCTTGGCAGTTTGGGCGTTAATGCCGCCATCGACTTCAATCGGAACCTTTCCTGCTAGTAAGTCTTTAGCTTGATTAATTCTGGCATCAGATTCAGGAATATACTTTTGCCCGCCAAAGCCAGGATATACCATCATTAGCAATACCTGGTCCAGCTTGTCCGCATACTTAGACAGGACAGACACTGGCGTATCAGGATTAAGTACTAAACCAGCCTTAACACCGTGTTCTTTTAAGTAGTCCAGCCACTTATTCAATTCACTTGCAGACATTGCTTCATAATGCAGAAGCATAATGTCTGCTCCGGCCTTTACAAAGGCGGGTACCAAGATATCTGGTTGATTGCTCATCAGGTGAACTTCTGCATCCAGTTTGGGAAATTCTTGCTTGAAGTCATTAACTAGCTGAGGTCCAAAAGACAAGTTGGGGACAAAGTGCCCGTCCATAATGTCGATGTGAAATCTTTTAATTCCAGCATTAGCTGCTGTTTTAATATCCTTTGCCAAGTCTAAATTATTAATGTTTAAAATTGATGGTGCAATTAACATAGTCTTCCTCACTTTAAGTATTCTGGCAACTTGCTATTCGTTATTTCTGCCCGCATCAAAAGGTAGTCATCATAGCGGCTTTGCTTGATCTTGCCCTCCTCCACTAGACGCTTAACCTCACACTTGGGTTCTTGCAGGTGCTGACAAGTGCGGAACTTGCACTGACTGCTCGCCCTTTTGAATTCGCTAAAGTAGTTGCACAGTTGATTAACCTTAATAGGTGACAGGTCAATCGCAGAAAAGCCAGGCGTGTCAGCTAAAAACCCCTGACCCAAGGAAAAGAGTTGGACGGTTCTAGTTGTGTGCTTGCCCCGGTTCAAGCTAGCGGAAATGGCCGCCGTTTCTTGTTTTAAGTCCTTTTTGAGGTGGTTGATCAAAGTTGACTTGCCCGCTCCCGACTGGCCGGCTAGTGTCCAAATCTGCTCAGGCCCAATAGTGAGAGGCAGTCTCTTTTCCAATTCATCCCAATCATCAAAGGTAGGGTAGCCAATCTCGGCATAATAGCCAAGGTTAGCCTTAATGGCCTCCAATTTGTCTTGATCAGCCAAGTCACTCTTGGACAAGTAAATGCTGACGTCTACTCCCTTCCAAGAAAAGAAGGTTAGATAGCGGTCTAGCAATTGTAGTGAAAAGTCTGGCTCAACCGCTGACATGACTAGCAATACCTGGGCTACATTGGCTAGTGCTGGCCGACCAATCAAATTAGTTCGCTTTAGGACCTCGACCAGGTAATTTGTGCCCTGCTCGTTCAATTGGACCTTAACCCGATCACCAACTGTGGGCTTCAAGTTGTTTTTCCGAAAAACGCCTCGGGCCCTGGTTCGCACAACTCCTTGGTCCGTTTGCACATCATAAAAGCCGGCAATAAGACCTACAACAATTCCTTCTGCTTGCCTAATCATTTATTTACTCTTTCATTCAAAATCGTTTGACCATCACGGACCACGCGTAAAGCGCCAGGGCCCTTCTTTAATTGGAAGGGGATAGAAAAGCTGGTGTCTCGCTTAATATAAAGGTCACGATAAACATTATTCTTGGAATGGTTGTCGTCATCAACATAGATTTGGACGTGGTTGCCCTGCCTGTCACCAGCATCCCCCTCATTGCTGCCCTCATGGGTAACAGTGAATGTTCTAATGGCAGTAGAGTCGTTTTCTTCTTTAGGTCCTTCTGAAACACTGACGGTAATCGTACTGCCTCGCGGTACTTTGGTGCCAGCGTCTGGACTCATTGAAATAATCATGCCCTTCTTCACCGAGTCAGAATATGACGAACTTACCTGAAGAGTCAGACCATGCTTTTGTGCATACTTCTTGGCCTCTTTAAGCGAGTATTTTTCAAGGTTAGGTAACTTTACCAGATTGTGCTTAACGTGCTCGTTGCGCCCTTTTGACACGCTCAGCGTGATCGTCGTTTGAGTTGGTTTGACTTCTACACCAGGTGCAATACTTTGAGAAATAATGTGGTCAGGTGGGACATCATCCGCAAATTGATTCTCCCGAATGACATCAAAGCCAACCTTCTCCAGCTTTTCAACAGCTGTCCGGTAGTCATCTCCCGTTACGTCCGGAACCTGAACCATGCCTGCTCCGTCGGATATATATAAGTCAACAAAGCGGCCCCGTTTTATTTGTTCTCCAGCTGGTGGTGAGGTTTCTATCACCCTGCCCGAATCAATACTGTCAGAACTTTTATGCTTGACGCGACCAACTTTTAAGCCCATCTTTTCTAGCCTGGCCCGGGCACTCTGTTCGCTCAGGTTAGTTACGTCTGGTATCCTTACTTCACCATTATTGTGGTCAGATAAAACATAAAACATTAAGCCAACTACAGCAATAGCTGCCACACCAACAAACAGCCACCACCACTTGTACTTGCGCAAGTTTTGCATAAAGGCAACCTTGTTACTTTTTTGTGGCTTTTCTTCTTGCTGGTCATCGGCATCACGCTGACTACTGTCTTCGGCTTCATGATTAGACTTAAAATTGGGCAAGATAATTGTTTCATCATTGTTAAGACCTGAATCTGCTATAAAAGCGGGTTCACTGGCACGAGCTGGATCCAGACTTGTGTCTAAGTCAGCCTGCATCTCACTGGTTGAATTATAGCGGTCCCGCGGATTCTTTGCAGTAGCCCTTAAAACCACGTTTTCAAGCGCTTGGGGGACCTTTGCATCCTTTTTTCTAATTGAAGGAATGGGCTCTTGTGCATGTTTAAGTGCAATTGCAACGGCAGAATCACCATTAAAAGGAACAGAGCCAGTTATCAGTTCATAAAGAATTATTCCCAAGGAATAAACATCGGACTGCTTGGTAACCAGTCCTCCCCGGGTCTGTTCAGGGGACATGTAGTGAACAGACCCCACCGCTGAGTTAGTCTGGGTAATTGAATTTTGATTCAAGGCAACAGCAATGCCAAAATCTGCAATTTTTATATTGCCCTTTTTATCCATCAATATGTTCTGTGGCTTGAGGTCGCGGTGAATCACATTGTGCTTATGAGCTAAAGTCATTGCACTCAAAATTTGGTCCATAATGCGCAACACAGTGTGCAGGTCAAGTGGAGCATTCTGCCGGATATAGTCCTTTAAATCAGGACCATCAACATATTCCATGACCATATAGGGAACGCCATGATCCGTGTCCACATCCAAGACCATAACAATATTGGGGTGACTCAATTCACTTGTAGCCAGTGCTTCACGCTGAAAGCGTGCCAGAGTTTGCGGCTCCTTTTGCAGGTCAAGGCGCAAGATTTTAACTGCCACCTTACGCTGCAAAATGATGTCATCAGCCAGATAGACATTAGACATTCCGCCTTCACCCAAGGTGTCAATTATGCGGTAGCGGTCACCGAGTAAGTATCCTTTGGTGATCACTGGTCTTCACCGCCTTCATTCAATACCAAGCAAACAGTAATATTATCGCCACCGCCTAAACGGTTGGCTTCATTAATCAGCTTGTGACACCGGTCCTTAAGTGTCAAGTCCCTTGTTGCCAATATTTGTTGGATCTGAGGATCAGTGAGGGAATTGGTCAAGCCATCCGTACACAGCAAAATAATATCATTATCAGACAGGTCAATTTGGCGGTATTCTGGATTGATCGTGCTGGACACGCCCAATGACTGCGTAATGATATTCTTTTGCGGGTGATTCTGCGCCTGCTGTTTGGTAATTTGACCCATTTTTACTAGTTCATTCACTAGCGAATGGTCCTCTACTAATTGGTTAAATTTGCCATCCTTGTAACCATAAGCCCGCGAGTCACCTAGATGGGCAATAAGCGCCTCGTCTGCAAAAACAATGGCCAATACGATTGTCGTGCCCATCCCGTTAAGGTCAGGAAAACGGTCAGCTGTCTTCAAAATGGTTTCATTTTCTGCGCTTAATTGCACATCGAGCCATTGCCGCGCGCTTGTACAATCATGAATGTCAGTCAGACTGAAGCTGTGTCCCAAGTGGTTGACTGCCATCGCCGAAGCGACGTCACCGCCTTGGTGACCGCCCATGCCATCGCAGACAACTGCCATTGTTGCACCACTTTTATTATTAAAAACCTGGACAAAATCTTGATTGCTCTTTCGTATTCGTCCAATGCTTGAAGCAAATGCTGTTTTGATCAAAACTTTAACCTCGCATTACAAACTTGGCAATGAAAAAGCCATCACTGCCATAACTATCCGGCAAAATCTTAAGGGTCCCGTCGGTTGCTGAAACCTTCCCAGCTGTGAATGGTTTTAGCCTAAATTGAGGATTTTCCTTCAAAAAGGCCTCAACCACATCTTCGTTTTCTTCACTAGAAATCGTACATGTGGAGTATACTAACTCGCCATCTTCAGCCAAGAGTGGCGCCACATTCTGCAAGATTGCCAACTGGATTTGAGCTAGGTTAGTCAGGTCAGCAAGACTCTTGTTATAGCGAATCTCGGGTTTGCGACGCAAGAGTCCCAAGCCCGAGCATGGTGCATCTACTAAAATTTTAGCAAATTGTCTGGACTTAAACGCTGTCGGAGCATTGCGGGCATCTAGTGCCTTAGTGCTTACCCGGTCACTAACATGCATACGTTCACAATTCTGCTTAACTAGGCGCAGCTTGTTTTCGTGGATGTCTAGCGCCGTCACGTGGCCGTTGGGTAGATTTTCTGCCAATTGAACCGTCTTGCCACCAGGTGCACTGCATGCATCAAGGACTTCTTCGTTCCCAGCAAAGTCAAAGGCACTTACTGCCAAACTAGCAGCTTCATCTTGGATTGTCAATTCACCATTTTTGAACTGGGCAGTTTCACTGATACCGCCGCGGCTTAAAACTAGTTCTTGACTGCTGAGTTCCGATTCTTGTGGATCAAAGCCTAGGTCAGTCAATTCAGCACGCACATTGGCAGCATTAGCACCTTGCGCAATGCGGACTGTATTCTTAGCTGCTTCATTGATACTGGTTAAAATAGCAGCACTGCGCTCTTCTCCCCAATGGTCAAGCAGGTACTGAACAAGCCACTTGGGAACGCTTGATTGAACACTGAGGTAGTTAACTTGGTCACTGGCATCAGGCAAGATGGGCCCACGTCTGATTAGGGCGCGCAATACGCCATTGGCAATCTTGAAGCCTGCAGAATGGTTTTTACCATACTGCTTGGCTAGGACATTAGCCTCATTCACCACTGCTCGGTTGGGTACCTTGTCCATAAAAACAACCTGATAGGCCGACATAAGCAGCAGGGGGAGCAAATAATCCTCCTTGAGCTTGGTCTTAACTAAGTCATGCAGCTGAAATTCAAGGTAAATTTTGTATTGGATCGTGCCATAGACTAGACGGGTCGCAAAGTTGCGATCAATTGGCGATAAAGCAGCATTGCGCAGACTGTTATTCAAACTAATATTAGAGTATGATCCAGCCCGCAAAACGCGAATCAGGGTTTCCAATGCAACGGCGCGTGCGCTTTTATTCTTCAACAATTTTTTCTCCTACATTGAACTTGCTGCCCTGGCCATTAAGAAAGTTCTTAACTGTCATTGCTTTTTTACCGGCAGGCTGTACCTCTACCAGGTCTAGTACCGTTCCTTGAGCAAAACTGATTGCAAAGCGACCTTCGTTTGCTACCAGGTAGCCAGCTGGCAGGTCAGTCTTTTCAGCACTCACCTTTGCACGCCAGACTTTGAGTCGTTTTTGACCGACAATCAGGTATGCGCCCGGGTCAGGGTTAAGGCCCCGAATTAAGTTATTGGTCTCAGCTGCAGTCAGTGCAAGCTTAACTTGTTCTTGATCCTTGCTGATATTAGGCGAAAAAACAACCTTGGAGGCATCTTGCGGTGTTTTAGCAGTTGGATCAGTAATGATCTGGGGGAGCGTGGCCAGCAACAAGTCCCGGCCAACTATTGCCAGTTTAGCAAAAATGCTGCCCGCAGTATCATCATCTGCGATCTTGATTGCTTTTTGAGCATAAATGTCGCCTGCATCCATCTCCTTGACCATCTCCATAATGGTCACGCCCGTTTCTTGGTCACCGTTAATCAGTGCATGCTGGATTGGAGCACCCCCACGGTACTTTGGCAGCAGAGACCCATGGACGTTTACTGCTGCAATCTTAACTGACTGCAAGAACTTGGTAGGCAAGAACTGCCCATACGCTGCTGTGACAATTAAGTCAGCGTGCAGTGCAATTAGGTCAGCAAGTTCAGGTGAGCGCGGCAGCTTGACTGGTTGAACAACTGGCAAATGCAGCTCTTCAGCAGCAATCTTAACCGCAGTTTTTGCAACTTCTTGCTTGCGGCCCACCTTCTTGTCTGGCTGTGTAACTACTGCATTAATATCATAATTATTTGCGACTAAGGCTTGCAAGATTGGCACGCCAAAGTTTGGTGTGCCCATAAAAATAACTGATGTCATTGGATTATCCCCTTTACATAATGCGCTCAGGTTCGTTATCGATGTAGACATTTAATCCATACTTTTTAACTTCCTGCGCAGAATTTTGAATTTGGTGCAATAAATTATTTAAGTTGTCTTCTTTTTTATATTTTACCAGTATTTGATAATAATATTGCTTTTTTAAGCGGGAAATTGCACTTGGCGTTGGACCCAAAATAATAGTCGCCTGGTGCAAGTGCTGCTGCAGCTGCCTTTTGATTTTGAAGGCCTCTCGCGCCGCATTTTGTTCCTTCTTGGAAGCCACTGAAATGAGGGCGGTGTAAAAGTAAGGCGGATAATTGCCAGCATGGCGAACTTTCATTTCATAAGAATAAAAGCGCTCATAATCCTGGGTCTGGGCAAACTTAATTGCATAGTGGTCCGGGTTAAAGGTCTGGATGATTACCTCACCCGTCTTGCTTGAGCGACCGGCCCGACCAGCAACCTGCGTCAGCAGTTCAAAGGTGCGTTCTGAGGCATTATAGTCAGGCAGCCATAGTCCTGTGTCAGCATTAATGACGCCTACTAGGGTCACGTTAGGAAAGTCTAGCCCCTTAGCAATCATCTGCGTTCCTAGCAAAATATCAGCTTCATGCTTGCCAAATGCATCCAAGATTTTTTTAAAAGCACCCTTGCGCCTGGTGGTGTCAACATCCATCCGAAGAATGCGTGCTTGGGGAAATAGTTCGCTTAATTCTTCCATGACTTTTTGCGTTCCCGTTCCCAAAAAACGAATCTTACTGCTCTGGCACTGAGGACAGGCTTGGGGAACAGCAGTGCTATAGCCGCAGTAGTGACACTGCATTTGTCCAGTATCCTTGTGCATCGTCAAGGAAAGGTCACAGTTGGGACACTGCATTACGTAGCCACACTCGCGACACAACATGAAGTTGGCAAAGCCACGCCGGTTGAGCATCAAGATTACTTGTTCTTTATGCAGCAGCCGAGACTTAATTGCATCATCCAGTTTAACAGACAAGTCAAACTGGCTGCCTTCAAAGTTGGCCTTTTTCAAGTCAATCAAATTTACTTGCGGCAAGTCCTGCTGGTTGGCCCGCTTGGTCAATTTCAGCAACTGGTAGACTCCCTTTTGGGCCCGTGCCCGACTAGCTAAAGAAGGGGTGGCACTGCCTAGAATTAATGGACAGGAGTTGTACTTGCTGCGCCAAATGGCAACATCGCGGGCGTGGTAGCGGGGATTATCTTCCTGCTTGTAAGAAGACTCATGTTCTTCGTCAATCACTATCAAGCCAATGTTAGTCAAGGGAGCAAAAACTGCACTACGAGCACCAACTACCACATGAACTTCTCCGCGACGGATGCGCCGCCACTCGTCATAGAGTTCGCCTTCTGATAATCCACTATGCAAGACGGCAACTTGCTCGCCAAAGCGCCCCTTGACCTGATCTACCATCTGCGGTGTTAGCGAAATTTCTGGAACTAACATCAATGCGTTTTTTCCAGCTGCTTGTACTTGACTAATCGCGTGCAGGTATACTTCAGTCTTGCCACTACCTGTTATTCCTTCAAGCAAAAAGGTCTGCGCTTTCTTATTTTTGATAGCTGGAATAAGTTGGTCTAAAGCCGCGGACTGCTCGGTATTCAACTTCTTTTCTTGCTGTTGATGATCCTGCTTATTGTAAGCAGCAAGTGGATCACGGTAAACTTCAGCTGCTGCTTTTGCAAGCCAACCCTTCTTGACTGCTGCAGTCAAAGCAGCAGTTTGCACCCCAGACTCTTGCTCGATCTTGGTCTGCATTTGTGGAAATGCTTCAAAGTTGTCAATAATATACATTACTAGCTGCTTTTGTTTAACCGCATTAGCCCTAAGCGCCTCATAGGTTTTCAGGTACTCCTCTTTCGTCATCGTCAAGGAATAACAGTTTTGCGTCTTAATTCGAGCCCGATTTTCAACAATGTATTCAATCTTAGCCTCCTGCTTGCGCAGCAAGTGGTGAATGAAGGCAATTTCTTTACTATCCGTAACCTGACTTAAATCAACAGGCTCACCTTGGAAATAAGACATTTGTCTAGCTTGCTCTGTCAATGGCGTCAAGATCTTGCGGTAATTTGCCCGCATCACCCGGGGCAACATTGCCTTAAGAATTGATATCCGATAAGAATATACTCGGTGGGCCAGAGCCTTAGACAATTCCACTAATTCAAGCGTAAGTGGGGGCTGTTCGTCAACAACTAGCAATAAATCGCGCAATTTGCCCTGAAAGTTGCTGGTTTTGCTTATGCCTACAACAAAGCCCTGCAATTTACGGGTGCCAAAAGGGACAAATACCCGCGAGCCCACCTCTACGTCACCTGCAAGTTCAGTCGGAATACGATATTCAAAAATGCGGTCTGTTTGCTTGGATGCAATATCAACAATAATTTGCGCAATCATTTAATCACCCTTTAAAAAATGACCTCCATCTCTTTTGCGATGGGGGTCATAATTACAACTATTGATTAACTTCGCGGTGCTTAGGATCAACCGTAACCTTGCCAGCCTCAATTTCCTCAAGGGCCTTTCCCACTGGTTTTAGTGATTGATATTCTTTGAGCGCTTCCGGCTCACCAGCTTCTAACTCATGTGCCCGCTTAGCTGCTAGCACTGAAAGCGAATAGCGCGAATCTACACGAGCCAATAACTTGTCAATTGATGGATATGTTACTCTCATCTTTAGTCCTCCCTGACCATTTTTCGATAGGTATCAATAACACGCCTTACACTCACATGCTCAGCATTAACAATTGCTTTAATATGGTTAACCGCATTAGCAACTGTATCGTTAATGACGGCATAGTCATAATCTTGCATAACTAAAATTTCTTTGCGGGCTTGCTGAATCCGCCCCATTATTACATCTTCTGGTTCTGTGCCTCGATTTTCTAAGCGCAGGTGCAGTGTATGCAGGTCAGGTGGCGTTAAAAAGATAAAAACGCCATCTGGCATCTTTTCTCGCACTTTGCGTGCTCCATTGACATCAATTTCCAGCAAGACATCCTTGCCTGCAGCCAGCATCTTCTTTACTGGTTCAAGCGGCGTACCATAATAGTGGTCAACATACTGGTTATATTCTAGCAGTCTCTCCTGTTCAATAGCTTCTTTAAATTGTTCTTCGCTGACAAAATAATAGTCCTGCCCGTCAACTTCGCCCGGCCTGGGCTTCCTCGTTGTCATTGAGACCGAATACTCAAACGGGAAAACTTTATTTTCAACAATTGCACTTTTCACGGTTCCTTTTCCAACTCCAGAAGGACCCGAAAGGACAAGTAACAACCCTTTTTCTACCATGCCATACTCCCCTATCAAAAGCTATTATATCTAGTTTGCACTAAAAGGAAAATATTTTCAAGTTGGGCGACTAATAAATTGATCTGCCAGCATATTTAGAATAAAAACGGATGCAAATAAAATTAACTCAAAAAGCTTGTTTTTCTGAACAGATGTTCTATAATAGATTCTATCAAACAAATGTTCGGGCTACATGAGGGGGTAATTTGATGAAAAATTCACTTAAAAAGGTCTATCATTATTTATTCGAATACGACGAAGATAAATTAAGCATCTACAACCAATATTACAGTGAAATTCTTCTAGCACTTGACCAGGCCCTTCTTCATCGGGCATACGTTCTGCTTTCATACCAAGATGGCACTAGCGAGATCGGACAAATAACGCAGCGCGTATCAGCAGGCCGCTTTGTCTTTCGGTCCAGTAACCAAAGATTGATTCGGATAATTGATATCGACAATATCTTTCGCGTTGACCTAGCATAAGCTAAAGGATAATATTGATAACTAAATAAGGGTACAGAATCTTATCAATTCTGTACCCTTATTTGTTGCTGGCCTTTTTGACTAGATAAACCGGCTGACATCGAGTTTTAAAGCCTGCATTTTTGTATGCATAAAAGGCAGCAAGATTATCAGTTTCTACATCTAAAACAAATTCACGCGTGCCTTCAGCCTGACGCATTTCCATCATTTTTTTGATGAAGAAGCTGGCAAAACCCCGCTTCCTCATGCTAGGAATGATAAATAGACCAAAGAAGTAGTCATATGACCCCGTATCGATAGCGCAATAGCCTATAATTTTCTCTTGGTAGCAGAGTACAAAGCTTAATGCTCCTTTATCCTGCAAACTTTGCGCAATATATTTTCTGGAAGTATCTAAACTATCGCCAAAGGCCTGGCTGTGCAATGCTGCAACATCTTCAACGTCTGCAGCTCTTAGTAGACATACATCCAAGACCCTTCTTAAGGGATCATCAGCCGCAATAGGCGTGGGTTCAACACTACGCATATTGTACTCACGATCATCTATTGTCAACTCCAGGTTGGCTAAAAAATCTGGGTTATGGTCTAAAAAGCTCTGCTCACTGGCGTAACAAAAATTGCTATAACCATACTGGACTAGTATTTTCTTAGCGCGGGCAATCATTGCCCTTGCCACTCCTTGATTGCGCACATTGGGGGCCACTACAACATGGATGTCAACTTGTTCTTTTGGTGAACCATCAGCATAAAGCATAACCAATCCAACCAGTTCATCTGCCTGGTAAGCCAAGACAAAGGTTGGCATATCTGCAAAATAATTATATTGGTTATTCAAGTACGGATCAGTATATGTGCCATCATTCTTATGGACGCTGGCAATTAATTTATTTGCTTGCCCTATTTCTTTTTTGGTCAACCTTACTTTTTCGATGTATTTCATTTTTGTTCTTTCTTATTAAGGCTCTTCATCAAGTCTTTGGCGTTCTGTTTGGCTGCCTGAGTAACATTGCTGCCAGCCATCATCTCGGCAATTGCCGTGATGGTCTCCTCTTGGGTAAGTGGACCAATCTGCGTATAAGTAGCCCCTTCCTTAACCTGTTTGGCAACCAGGTACTTCTGATCGCCAGCTGCTGCAACTTGAGGAGAATGGGTAATTGCTATGACCTGCTTATGTGTGCCAATTGAGTGCAATTTTTGCCCAATCGCGGCTGAAACACGGCCAGACACACCCGTGTCAATTTCATCAAAGATCATTGTGCCAACTGGTTCAACTTGGCTGAAAATTGCCTTCAAAGCTAAAATCAAGCGTGACTGTTCCCCGCCAGAGACGATTTTAACCAGTGGGAGCAACTCTTCACCTGGGTTAGGGGCAATCAAGAAGACGATTTCGTCTGTGCCCTTCTTGGTAAAGTCCTTAGTAGGAGTAAATGAGATGGAAAAGCGGGCCTTGGCCATGTACAAGTCAGCTAGTTCCTGCTTGATCTTTTCTTCAAGCGTGTGGGCAACTTTAACTCGCGTCATGTGCAGTTTTTGGGCTTCTTGAGTCAACTTGCCTTCTAGTTCAGTAACTTGTTTTTGCAAGTTTTCTTCATCAAGACCGCCTGTTTCATACTGTCCTAATTCCTTTTGCACCTTTTCATAAAAGTCAAAAACATCTTGCAAACTTGGGCCGTATTTTTTCTTCAGGGTGTTGAGCAAGTCGAGTCTGCTTGATACATACTGGAAACGCTCTTCATCGAAATCAAGTCCATCCAAAACATTTGACAGTTCACTTCGAGCATCGCTCAAGGCAAAAACGCCATCATCAATTGTCTTGGCGATGTCCTTGAATTTTGCCCCATACTCCGTTAGTTCGTTAGCAGCATTCTGCGCATTGCTCAAAAGAGCCTCAAGGCCATGCTCATCGTCATCATATAGCTGCATCAAGTAGTTGGCTGTATCGACAATTTTTTGATAGTTGCTCAGTTCGGTAAATTCTTCTTCAAGCTGCTCATCTTCATCTGGATCATTCAGGTTAGCTCCAGTTAACTCATCATTTTGGAAGGATAGAATGTCTTGCTTTTGGGCAAGTTCCTGGGCATCTTGCCGCAAGTGGCTCAACCGCGTATTTAAATTCTGCCAACTATGATAATCGGCCTGGTACTGGGCCAGTTCGGTTTTAAACTTTTCAGGAGCATAGTTGTCAACCAAATCAATCTGTCTATCCTGATTCATTAAGACCTGCTGGTCATTTTGGCCGTGAATATCCACTAAGTAGCTGCCCAGTTCACGCAAAACATTGATCGTTGTTAATTGGCCATTGATGCGCACAACATTGCGACCCTTGCTAGCCAATTCACGGCTAATGATCAGCTGGTGGTCAGAATAAGGCAAGCCATACTGGTCACATAAGGCGGCAATATGGGTTGAACCAGACGAAGCTGGCTCAACTTCAAAAAGCCCCGTAACGACTGCCTTTTTCTCCCCTGAACGAATCATTTCTTTTTGCCCGCGGCCACCCATCAAGAGCGAAACCGCATCAATAATAATCGACTTTCCGGCACCAGTCTCTCCGATTAATACCGTCATATTTTCTTGAAAGCGAACCTTCAACGCCTTAATGATAGCGAAGTTTTTAATATCCAGTTCAACTAACATAACTTTCTCCTAAAGCTCGGCAACCGCCCGGGCAACAACATCTTCTGGGCTTTTAGACCACAGGAGCTTGCCGCCTGCCTGGACATCTTTTTGCAAATGAATCAAAAACTCAATATTACCCTTGCCACCTTTAATAGGTGAATAATCCACGTCTAAAACATTGAACCCAACTGCCAATGCTTGATCAATTGTATGTTTGATAACACTGCAATGCACAGCGTGGTCGTGCACAATGCCATGCTTGCCCACATTTTCTGGACCAGCCTCAAATTGGGGCTTAATCAAACAGACTGCATCACACTGGTCCTTTAAGATCTGAAACATGGGTGGCATAATCAGATCAAGTGAAATAAATGAAACATCAGTCATCGCAAAGTCTGGCAAGCCCTGTTTAAAGTCTGCTGGCTTGCTGTAACGAAAATTCTGCTTTTCCATTACCACAACGCGCGGATCATCACGCAGTTGCCATGCTAATTGATTGTATCCAACATCAAGCGCATACACCATTTTGGCCTTGTTCTGCAAGGCTACATCAGTAAAACCGCCAGTTGAAGAACCTATATCCAGGCAAATCTTGTCGGTTAAGTCGATTGTAAAGGATTTCAGCGCCTTCTCCAACTTAAAGCCACCTCGAGAAACATACTTCTTCTTAGATGCCTTAACAAAAAAGCGCTCCTCTTGCGGAAAACTAGTGCCACTCTTGTCAATGCGCTGGTGGTTGTGATCTGAGACCAACCCCGCCATAATTGCTCGTTGGGCCTGGGTTCGGGAATGAAAAATTCCCTGTTTGGCTAGTAAAACGTCTGCTCTTTCTTTTGCCATTTACAACACCTTTTGATACAAATCAAGAAACCCGGCCAGTACAGTCCCCTTCAGTCCAGTCAGATTGCCTTGAGCAGCCTTAATCAAAGCGACTAATTTTTGCCGACTTTGCTTTGCTCCCATCAAGGTTAACGCATTGTTCTTGCCAATTTCTTGGTCCTTATGGGTGGCCTTGCCCGCCTCTTGACTAGTTTCAACGATGTCAACCAAGTCATCATAGATTTGGTAAGCACGGCCAAAGTTTTGAGCAAAGGCCAGTAGTTGACCTGTGGTCTTTTCACCAGCTTTAGCCAGGGTCAAAGCCATCTCAACGCAGGCCTTAATTAGGCAGCCTGTCTTAAGCCATTCCATCCGGTTAATAAAGTCAGCGTCTTGTGCCACGCTGGCGTTATTAGTCGAATCGATATCCAGGTACTGACCTCTAACCATTCCGTTAGCGCCGACTGCAGCAGTAATGATTTGTACCAGTTCTGCTTGTTGGCTGCCTGCAGCAATCCACTGAATGCCCAAGGGTAGCAAAGCATCGCCGGCTAAAATAGCTTCAGCTTCGCCCCACTTTTTATGGCTGGTCAACTTGCCCCGCCGAAAATCATCATTATCCATCGCAGGTAAGTCATCATGGATCAAGGAGTAGGTATGGATCAACTCAATTCCACAACCTATTCTAATTTCCTGGGACCCAATTTCATAGTCCAGTGCATCAAGCGTTGCCAAAAATAGCAAGGGCCGCAAGCGCTTCCCGCCAGCCATAACTGAATAAGACATAATCTGACTGATTTTGCCATCATCTATCTCTTGGTCTAAGTGACTAGCTAAAAATTCATCTACTACTGGCGTCCATTTTTTTCTAAACTCAGTAAAAATCATCATTATTTTTCCGGTGCCGCCGCACTCTGTGGATCTATCGCGTGTTCCGTACCATCTTCATCAATTAACTTGGCTACTGTTTCTTCAGCTGCCGTCAATTTTTTGTTTAGATCGCGGCTTAATTTTACTCCCGTCTGAAATTCAGTCAGTGCATCCTCTAAAGGAACATTACCGTTTTCAAGATTGCTGACTATTTTTTGTAATTGCGTTAATTCTTCTTCAAAATTATTCTTCTTTGCTGGCATTTTTGCTTCTCCTTGTTGATTTGATAACTGCTGTGGCCTTGCCATCTTTAAAGTGCAAGTCTACTTCGTCCTTCTTGGCGATTTGCGCAACTGAACTAATCGTTCCCTTGCCTACCTCCGTTACATAGGCATATCCCCGGTCCAGCGTCTTGAGCGGACTATAATCGTCCAGTTGCTGACCAGCCTGCGCCAGTTGGTGTCTTTTTTCACTCAGAAAGTGGCGCATATTGTCTACCAGCTTTTGGTAGTAAAAATGTTCTTGCTGCAATAGCTGCTCGGTTTTTTGGTCAGGACTTGCTGAGCGCAGCTTTTGAGCTGTTAGGCGGTAGTTTTGCCGCAGTCGTTCTAACTGGTGCAGCATGTTGCTATCAAGCCGCTCACGCAGTAGGTCCAGCGTCTGTGCCTGCTCATCATAGAGACGGGCTGGCTCGCGCATGATGACAGAGTTGTTTATCCGGGTCAGTGCTTCACGACGGACTCGGATAATGCCCTGCATGCTTGCAAGCAGGCTGCTTGCAAGCTGGTGAATATTGGCCAATTCATCGGTTAAATTTGGCGTGGCATATTCTGCAGCAGCAGTAGGGGTTGCTGCCCTAACATCTGCTACTAAGTCGCACAATGTTGTATCCGTTTCATGACCTACTGATGAAATGACGGGCATTTTCATTGCATAAACCTGCCTGACCACTGCTTCTTCATTGAACGGCCATAAGTCTTCAAGCGAACCACCGCCACGTCCAATAATTAAAACATCATACTTGTCGCCACTAGCTGCAATTTGCTTCATGGCCCTAACGAGTGAATCTGCAGCCCGGTCACCTTGCACCTGGGCTGGAAACAAGTCAACTTGGGCGTGCGGGAAGCGGCGATTGGCAGTTACCAGGATATCGTGGATAACTGCTCCTGATGCGCTGGTAATTACTGCAATATGGTCAGGAAAATGTGGCAGGGGCCTTTTATGTTCTTGGTCAAAGAGACCTTCTTGAGCAAGCTTTTTTTGCAGCTGCCTTAATTGCTCATACAGTGCGCCTAAACCAGCAGGTTCCATTGATTCAGCATAAAATTGATAGGACCCTTGGGGACCATATACGCTGACATAACCAGTAATATAGACCTTCATGCCCTCTTCAGGCTTAAACTTGACCTTGTCAAAGTGAGACCGGAACATGACAACATTGATCTTGGACTTTTCATCTTTTAGGGAAAAATACTGGTGTGAGTTGCGCCGAAAGCGAAAATTAGATAGCTCACCTTGAAGAAAAACCTTGTGCAGGTATGGGTCATTCTTAAATTTTTGAGTAATGTAATAATTTAAATCCGTGACGCTAAGGTACTTGTCATCTGCCATTTTTTCTCCTTGTCAACTTCACTACTTGTTCCATCAGCGCTTCCACTGTCAATGGACCAATCCCACCAGGAACCGGTGTGATGTAGCTTGCCTTAGGGGCAACGCTAGCAAAATCTATATCTCCCACAGTCTTGCCGTAAACGCGATTGATACCAACATCAACCACAACCGCTCCCTCTTTCACCATGCTGGCAGTAACTAGACCTGCATGACCAGCTGCAGAGATAAGAAGGTCGGCCCGTTTAGTATACTCTTGCAGGTTTTGGGTTTGAGAATGCAAAATCGAAACTGTGGCATTACGCTCTAATAAGAGCGCAGCCAAGGGCTTGCCAACAATACTGGAGCGCCCAATAATCACTATATTTCGACCTTGAAGTGGAATATGGTAATAGTCCATCAGCGCCAAAATTCCATGCGCAGTTGCTGGCTCAACGAAGTGGTCGCCCCGCCACAAGCGGCCAATATTACTGGGTGTAAGACAGTCAACGTCTTTTTCTGGATCAATGTGTCCCAGGGCTGCATTAAGGTCAATTTGACTCGGCACTGGGAGCTGAATCATAATACCGCTGACATTTTGATCTGCATTTAGTTGGTCAATTAATGCTAGCAAGTGATTTTGACTTTCAGTTGCTGGCAGCTGATAGACTCTTTGGGCGATACCGACTTCTTCTGCCCGTTTTTTCTTGGTTTTCAAGTAAATTTGGCTGCCGGCATCGTCCCCAATGTTAATTACGCAAAACAAGGGAGTAATTCCGTCCTGTTTGAGTTTCTTAACTTCTTCTTTGAGTTTCTTAACTTCTTCTTTGAGTTTAGCTGCACGTTGGTTGGCTAAACGCCTGCCATCTAATAACTGGACCATCCGTTCACTTCCCTTCTTAATAAAAATAGTCGGCCTCACAGCCGACTATTAATTATTTTGGGACAAAATTTGCCAGCAAGCCATTGATAAATGGTTTGCTCTTAGGATCAGCAAATTCATCACATAAGTTTAAAGCCTCATTAACTGCCGCTTTGGGTTCAATCTCATCACTATAGCAAATCTCATATAGGGCGACTTCCAAAATAGCAAGCGAAATCTGATCAATTCGATCAATCCGCCAACTTTTTTTGAGGTGGGCAGCAAGCTTATCCTTGAGCTCGCCGCGCTTTGCAATTGTCCCTTCAATCAGCGACTTGGCATAGGCGGAAAGTTCCTTAAGATCGAGCATTGCAACAGTTTTAGCTTCAACTTCTGCAGGAGTATACTTGGGATCTTGATTTGCCAAGTATACGGACTGCATTGCAATTCTACGACTCTGGTGTTGATTCATCTTTACTCTTTTCATCAATGTCTGAAAACAGCTTGGAGGTACCGCTATTGTCCTCTTCTTCATCCTCTGGAAATACCAAGCCTGTAACGTGGACGTTAATTTCCTTAAGGGTCAAATCGGTCATTTGCAATACTTGCTGCTTCAATGACTTTTGCAAATTCATCGCGATTTTAGGCAAATAGCTGCCTGCTTCAATGCTGACGAAGACGTCGGCAACCAAGTCATGGTCGTCATCAAGTTTTACAGCTACACCGCGGCCACGGTCTTCAAGTCCCAAGACCCGGTTAATGCCAGACCTCATGCTGCCATGCAACTCAGCAACACCATCAACTTTTTCGGCAGCAATGCCCATGATAACTTCAAGAACACTAGGATCGATTTCAATTACTTCACCGTTATTTTTATCATCTAAGACAATTTTTGAACTATCTGCCATTTTGTTTACCTCGAAATACTATTTATTCGCCCGCGATACATATGTACCATCGACGGTGTTAATAATTAAGACATCGCCTTCATTAATAAAGAAAGGTACGTTAACTACCAAACCAGTTTCCATTGTTGCAGGCTTACCACCACCTGAAGATGTATCACCTTTAATATTAGGCTCGGTTTTGGCAACCGTCAATTCAACGGTATTAGGCAATTGAATTCCTAAAGTTTTGCCCTCATGCATGATAACACTGACATCCATGTTTTCCTTAAGAAACTTAGCCTCTTCTTTGACTTGGTCATTTGGAATAGCTAATTGGTCATAAGTGCTTGTATCCATCAATACATAGCTAGAACCGTCGTTGTACAGGTATTGCATTCCCTTAGTCTCAATTTCTGCAGTTTCAACTTTTGCAGTCGACCGGAATGTGTACTCCTGAACAGCACCAGTATTCAAGCTCTTTAGCTTTGAACGAACAAAAGCACTGCCCTTGCCTGGCTTGACATGCTGAAACTCAACAATCCGCCACAAGTCATTATTGTACTTGATGGTTAGGCCGTTCTTAAATTCGTTAACTGAAATCATTGTCATATTAAGTACCTCATCTCCATAATAATATCTTACCAATTCCAACGTAAATTTACTATCAATAATCTTTAACTTTTATAAAGAAATCAATTCATCCTTGGGTAAAGTCGAAAGCGTTTCTGGCATCTGATCGTGAACCAAGATATCGTCTTCAATGCGCACGCCGCCCTTATCAGGTAAATAAATGCCCGGTTCAACTGTATGAACCATATTGTTAACCAACTCTTGCTGGCCAAAAGGCAGGGCAGGCTGACACAACTCATGAATTTCTAAACCAATACCGTGACCAATTCCATGACCAAAATATGGGCCATAGCCTTGCTCAGTGATATAGTCACGGGCAGCATGATCAACGTCGCGGCCATGATTGCCAGCTATTGCAGCTGCAATTCCGCGCCGCTGAGCCTCGTGCACAATGTCATATATTTTATGCAGCTCGCGGTCAACCTGGCCAACTGCCACTGTACGCGTAATGTCTGCCGCATATCCATGATAAAATGCACCAAAGTCGACGACTACCATGTCACCTTCTTCAATCATCTTGTCGCTGGCTACGCCATGAGCCCAGGCTGAGCGTACGCCTGAGGCAATGATTGTATCAAAGCTGGGGCCATCGCCGCCATTGACCTTAAAAAGATAATCAAGTTTAGCGCCAATGTTGCGTTCCACTGCACCAGGCTTGATCAAGGGCAATATTTCATTGAAACTGTCCATTGAAATATCAATGGCTTCTCGCAATGCTGCCAACTCTAGTTCATCTTTAACATTGCGTACGCGTTCAACCAGTTCCTCACAAATTTCGAAATCAACCTGTGGGTTTAGTTTTTGCAAGCAGTTAAACTCCACAGCAGAGACAAACTCACCTTCAACTAAAACCTTTTTTAAGTTCGCTTGCCGCAATTGCTCACTAATTTCTTGGTCCTGGTCCTTGTGCTTCATGATAACTTTTATCTCACCTGGAGCCTGGGCCTTGATCTGACCTTCAAAGCGCGAGTCAGACAATAATATCCGATCGCCTTTGGCTGTCAATATCAGTTGTGCCTCTTCACCGGTAAAGTTTGTCAAATAACGGTAATTAGCCTGGTTAAAAACCAAAAGGGCATCAGCACCACGATCTTGTACCAACTTCGTTACCTGAGTAATTCGTCTATTTAACAGCGTTAACAACCTGTCTTTTTCGTCCATGTTGAACCTCCCTAATTGCAAATACTTGCTTTCACTTTACCGCTGAAGTCTTCTGCCTATTTCAGCCCTTAAGCGCGCAAAATTTATCCCATAACATAAAAAGACGAGAAGCATATGCTTTTCGTCTTCTTATTAAGAACTAAATTACTTAGCTTCTTCTTCGGCTGGAATAACAGAAACTTGCTTTCTGTACTTGTCCAAACGTTCAAATTTAACTACTCCGTTTACTAATGCAAACAAAGTGTCGTCTCCACCACGTCCAACATTCTTGCCTGGGTGAATCTTTGTACCGCGTTGACGGTAAATAATTGTACCAGCATGAATAGTTTGTCCGTCAGCAGCCTTGGCGCCTAAACGACGACCAGCTGAGTCACGTCCGTTGGCAGTAGAACCGCCACCCTTGTGGTGGGCAAATAATTTAAGATTTAAAATATTCATCATTGTTTCACCTCTAGCTTAATTCAATCTTTTCAACTGCAACCTTGGTATAAGGTTGACGGTGACCATATTTTGAATGTGAGTGCTTCTTAGGCTTGTACTTAAAGGTAACAACCTTCTTTTCCTTGCCTTGCTTTTCAACTTTAGCAACAACCTTAGCACCCTTAACTAATGGTGTACCAACTTTAACGTTCTTGCCGTCAGCAGTAAGGATTACTTCATCAAAAGTAACTTTCTTGCCTTCTTCAACGTCAAGCTTTTCAACAAAAACACTATCGCCTTCAGCAACTTTATATTGCTTACCACCGGTTTTAATGATTGCGTACATTTACAACCCTCCAAAAAATACTTAGACTCGCCAATCGAGGTGCTTTTTATCAAAAGACTTCTAACCCCGAAACGTGCGGTTGCAGATGTGAAGGTCTCCACAAATACAACTACCTTATGATACTACTGCCAGGCTAGTTTGGCAACAATAAAAACACTAAAAGCCTTTGGCTCGATGTCTTAGCTGTGAAGCTAGATTTGCCACTTGCCGCCGTGCACCTTGGCAACACTTTCAGTAACAATAAAGGCCTCATCGTCAATTTCACGGGCCTTGGCAACCAGTTGACCGTATTCATTAGTATCGACAATAATCACCAATTGCTGCATGTCTTTTTCACTATAGCCGCCTTCAACATTGTAAACAGTGAGGCCATCATAATCTTCCTGGAGCATTTGCCGAATTTCTTCCAGCTTTTGGTTACTCATAATGCGCACCTGGAACTTCTTATCAAAGCCAGTTTCCGTGTAGCGCATCGTGATGGTCGTAATTACTTGCGAAAAGGCAGCCAACAGGAAAGCCTCGGTACCATCAACAAAAATATTCAAGACGATAATTGACAAGTCAATCACCATTAACGAAATAGTAGGATCGATGAAAAAGTATTTTTTAATAATGAGAGGCGGGATGGTCGTTCCACCAGCCGAAGCGTTAATGCGGTAAAGCATAGAAACGCCAACGCCCATCAAAACCCCGCCGTATATTACAGCCAGCATATTGTTAGAAGTCAGCTTAAAGCTAGGCGTTACTGCCATTAAAATAGGGAGCATCAAACTGCCTAAAGCCACCCTCTTCAACGTGCCCTTGCCCAAGAAAATTGCAGCTAGGACCAAAATCAATGAGTTGACGACAAAAACCGTCAGTGACCGATTAATTCCCCACACGGCATCGACCAAGATCGAAATCCCCGTTGAGCCACCGGCTGCAACATTAATGGGAGCATAAAAAAAGTTGATGGCAATGGCGATTATCTCTAAACCAGAGAGAAATAACAGCCAATATTGCCAAGTATGTGTACGTTTTTTATTTTTCATATCATCTTCCTTTCATAAAAATGTTATCTATTATTGTACTAAAAAATAACACCAATACTCAAGAAATACGCACAGGTATAACCTTATCTTAATTAATTCAGCAGTTAAAATTTATCTGACTGGCCAATTTTACTCAGTAGCTTGTTCGATAATTAATGGTCTGGTTGCCTTCATACGCGGGCAATTCATTTGCTGCTCGATAAAGAGCACGCTCAAAGGATTGGTATCCCTTGCTAGAACTAACAGCAAATTTGACATGGTATTTGCTGGCAAACTCCCGGATGTTCCAAGTACTGTCATGTGCAGCAAAGGCCGTTACTAAAATGACTATATCTAAGTCTTTAATTTGCTTTTCCATTAGCTTTTTCTTGCCTTGAAATGCATCAATCGGAATGGGGATGCCATTATAGCGGTTAACAATTCCTTCCAGCACTGCTTCATTTTGATTGTCACCCACAGCAATACCCACGCGTTGGTAATGCAAATCCAGTGCCAAATGCGGAAGATCCTCTTCCATGGCTGCTTTGCGGGGCTTCTTTTTCCGTGTTTGGCCTGCTGGTTTGGCCTGGTCCACTGGGTAGACCCAGCGAATTTGGATTGCCGCCACCGGATTTTTCTTAATGCGTACATCCCCATCATACCAAGCCAAGTCAACAATTGAACCGTCGCTGAGCTGTGGGCTGCCTTCTGGTGACTTGCTTGCATCAACAGGCAAGAGTACCACCTTGCCCCGAATACGCAATTTTTGTCCCTTGATATTGCGGCTGATGGCCAAGTGACCAGATTGGCCCTGGACTACCGCATATTTAAAAGTAGAAATCTGGTCAACTGCCATGCTAGCAAGCTGGCGGTGGCCAACAATGCGCAGAATTTCTGCTTCGTAATTGGGATTGGGTGCTGGCAAAGCTTCAACAATATCGCCGCTTTTGAGGTTTAAGTCATGAATTTGTGCCTCTGTTAGCGTGTACACACGTCGATTGCCATCATTAACCAAGTCACAGCCTGCAAGCAGACGAATAACAGTATAGCGCTTGCCCTTACGGTAATCCCGCTTGGGCCTTTCTGGAGGCTGTACTGCCTGCTTGAATACTTGCTGGTCAATTGCCTCTTGGGTAACTTCAGACTTGCGCAAAGCGTGCTCCAACTTAGTCATGCTTTGGCGCAGAGTGGATTGACCTGACACAGCAAACATTAACTTGTGCAAGGCCGTTAGCCCACTTTTTCGGGCTTGAGGCGAGTCTGGACTAGTGAGCAGGAGAGCTACGCTTAAAAGCAGTTGATTCAACTGACCAGCATCAAGGCTTACTTCAGCCGATTGGTCTGCTTGGTCAACCTTTACTCCATCATCAGCCATGCCCAAGATCACCTTAATTGCAGCCAGGCCATTGGCTAGACTTTTATCATCGCTTGCGGTTTGACTTAAAATTTTTTTCAAATTGTTGCGGTAATCAAACATATTTTTTCCAGCTTCTTACTATTAGTTACTTAAGTATAGCAATTAACCCAGTATAAAATAAAGCGAGTTCTACATTAACAACTTGCAGAACTCGCCCGGATTCACTTTAATACAATTTGGGCATACCCTTTAAAAAGCACCGCCACCAGAGCCGCCGCCAAAGCCGCCAGACGAACCACCCGAAAAGCCGCCCGAACCGCCGGAAATTGAGGACGAACCTGAAGAAATGCCCGCGGTAAAGCTACTGTTAAAGCTGCTGGCAAAACCATCTTGGTCGCTGCTGTAAAACGGTCCATAAAAGTTAAAACCGCCTTGGGCTAATTCCTCATCACTAAATTCAATCTTTAATTCCTTCAGGACTTTTTTGGCCAAGTTGAAGGCTACAGCATAGGGCATAATATCTTGCCAAAGGATTAGGTCTCCCACATCACGCATTTTAAAGCGGCCAATGTCGCCAAGCATCTTTTTAAATCCGCGCACCTTATTGGTTTCCTCAGCACCTTGACCGGTGTAGATTGAAATACGTTTGGTACTCAAAATAAACGCAGTAATTGCTAAAATGATGATTACCAGCTCGCTTAAAATGACGAATGCGCTATGTTGGTTAAAGATAACAACAGCAAAGCCAGCGGCCACAAGATTGACGACCATCAAGAAGATGATCAGCGTTTGATTGATTTTGCGCTTCTCTTCCGCCTTAGTCGATAATAAACTCTGGTCCTTAACTGCATCATAATGTTGGTCAACCCACTCATCAAAACTTTTACCCAGATTTCTGTGGTAGTAGTTCTTCAGTTGTTGGGTCGTGAACGACTGGCCATCGCCTACTTCATTGAACAATGTGTCCAGAACTTTTTCTTGGGCAGGCAGGGCAGTATCAAGCAAAGTAATACGGTAGTATGTCTTCCGCCTTTCTTTGTAGTCTTCGATCTTTACCTTTTTCTGGGCAGCTAGCTGCATTAGGTAAGCGGTGAAAGCGCGGCTATCTGGCTTAGTTCCCCTATCTAGCACTTGGGCTGACACTGGGTCAACATCAGGCAGTTCGTAATTATGCGCAAGTTGACTTTCCTTGGTAGGCTTAACTCCCTCTTTTTTAACCATGAAGCCCTTGAAAATAGCAAAAATGCCTGTTGCTGCACTTAAAACGAGCAGGACAATTTCAAAAAGCTGATTACGTTGACGCTTGCGGTTAGCTTCTTGGGCTAATATTGCCTCCTGCTTCAATACCGCTTGCCGGTGATTTTTATCGACCACGTTCTTATTTTTAGGAGTTACACTGAGCGGAAAAATCGTGTGAACTTCCAATCCCTTATCCCCGTCTAGGTCATCAACTGTCATTACAATCTTGCCCTTCTTGGGTAAAACTGCAATATGACCTGATAGCGGGCCATGGGCCCAAGCCTTTAGATCCTTAACGGGTCCTGGGAAGATAACACTGGCCTTGACATGGTCCAAGTCTGTATCCCAATTGTTGCCGATAATCATGAAATTTAGTTCAGCCACATCGCGGTAATTAGTAACTGCACGCGTAATCTGATAGCGGTATGTAACGGTCAACCGGTTGCCTGCTTCGACTTGATGGAAGACCTTAATGCGGTTCTTGCCATAATATAGTTCGTTCACAAAACTCTCGGTAGCTTTGTTTGAACCATTATTATCTCTAACCTCCACCTTGAGGCCCAAGATTTTCTGGCCCTCGTCCAAAGCCTGCGTATAATACACACCATGGGCACCGCTAACAAACTTGTAAGTGATCCGCCTCATCATGGTTAAGGAACCATCAGTATTGACCTCGGCTCTTGCCGTATTATTTTCAATATCGTAATCGACCTCATCAGCCTTAACCAGTTGACTGGTATTCACTAAGATGGTGAATAAGCCAAGAAACGACAGTAGTTTAAGTAATTTGTGTTTCATAATATTTCCTATCATCAATATAATACTTCCTTTTTATTATACAGATGATAATGTAAAAACGAACAAAAATTTTTGCCTTCCACAGCGTTAACTTTTTTCGTAAATCAAGAATATAGGTGCCATATTCAAGATAACCTTTGCAGACGAGTCACTAACCAATTCAACTCTAGCCAAATTTCTGGTTGCAATTAGCCTTAATCTTTTCTATAATAGTTAATGTTCTTGCGGAGAACGAGAATACATATGGTCTGGTAGCTCAGCTGGATAGAGCAACGGTCTTCTAAACCGTGGGTCGTGAGTTCAAATCTCACCCGGATCATTTTTAATAATTCTAACAAAAGCCTTGAGGAGCCTAAAACGGTGCTTGCGAGGCTTTTTTATTTAAAAATCATCGCCTGTATTCCCCAATACTTCTTAAATGCTTTGCATTAGTTGGCTGGCAGTGGTATTCTAATTAAGAATCTCATATGGTCATGGGATTCAAAAACTTTGAAAGTCGTCTTAGTCCTCAAACTAAGGCGGCTTTTTCTATATCCAAAAACTAAGTTAAAAGCCATCATAATTCAGTGAAATCATTAAATGATTATTCTTCAACTTTAACACTACTTTATATGTTGGATCTGTTGTTCCCACTGGCACATAAATCCTGCCACCTTTATCAAATGGCAGTGTGCTATTTTTCTTATCCAGTTCATATTCTGGATATGCTTGTTCAATAATCTGCTTCATTTGAGTCTGGTAGTCTATCTCAGCATTTGTCCCTGGCACTACGCCATCGACTGTATCTGTTTCTAGCAGACTGTCGTTGTTACTGCCATCACGGTAATTGATGGTGGCTTTTACTGGCATAGTTGAATAGGGTGCTTTTTACCCCCCCCCCGTGTTGTTTTTAGCTAATTTAGTTTTAGGTCTGATCCTTGCAACATCATATTTTTGAGACTGAACAGCTCTACCAACTTGGCTACTAGTCATTTTTTAGCCTTAACCATATTACAATCAGAGATTATAAGTAGCCCTAACGTAGCCGCTGTGACTTTCTAGCTATTTTGAACTCAATTTTTCTACTATTCATCTTTACCTACCTTTTCTATAAATATAACTTATCGCACAAAATGGCATAAGTATCTTAGCTTTAAGATTAAAAAAGAAAACGAAAACTGTCTTTTCCATTCGAATTTGTCGTTATTTCATCACTATATTAATTGCATACTTATCTTGCCTTCTAGGTTGTCCTTCTGTATGATATGAAATAACTAATTATCATGACCAAAAGTCTATTTTATATAGGAGAAACAATGAAAATATTCAAGCAAATCGTTCTCGACACGCTAAATGGCTTGTCAACAGGGATTATCGTAGCCTTGATCCCAGGAGCTTTAGTTAATCAACTAGTTAAAGCCCTCTTGCCCACTTGGCCAAGCTTGAGCTTCATTCTGGTCCTTACGACCTTTGCTGCTGCCCTCTTGCCAGCAATTAGTGCTGTTTGCGTGGGGATGACCGCCAAGTTATCCCCGATTCAAACATCATCGCTGGCCTTGGCTGCTACAGCTGGAGCTGGAAACTTCAATATGGTTAATGTGAAAGTCATAGTCACCGGGAGCGGTGATGTCATCAATATCGCTATTACGATTATGATTGCTTACGGACTGGTGCTAATTCTAGGCAAAAAGCTCAAAGCATATACAATTTTATTAGTACCACTGCTAGTTTTGCTGGTTGCAGGCGGTATTGGGTGCCTAACCCGTATCCCTGTTGGTCGCTTAACGACTCTAATTGGTGTCGGCATTAACCACTTAACGAACTTGCAGCCAGTTATAATGGGATTGTTGATTGGCATCGTTTTTGCTCTCTTGATTGTATCCCCGATTTCATCAGTTGGAATTGCTACTGCCATTAGCATCTCTGGCATTGCCGCGGGCTCGGCTAACTTGGGTATCACTGCAGCCGCATTTGCTCTTGCAATCTTTGGCTGGACTTCCAACTCGCTTGGCACTTCGATAGCACACTTTTTGGGTTCACCAAAAATGCAGATGGCCAACATAATAACCAAACCCAAATTATTATTGCCAATTGTACTGAATGCTGGAATCCTGGGTGCGTTAGGGGCAGTCTTCCAGATTAAGGGCACCCCGATGAGTGCTGGCTTTGGCTTTTCTGGACTGATTGGTCCACTGGCGGCAATGAATGACAGGTCAGCTAGCTTAGGCAATATTATTCTAATCATAAGCCTCTTCTTAATCATTCCTATTGTCTTAGGTCTATTAACCAATTACCTTTTTGAACGTAAGTTGCACTACTTCTCTAGCAAGGACTTTGAGCTTGACTTCAAGTAAAGCTATATTTGTCGGATTTTGCTTCTTGCTTGTTATAATTAAGTCATCGCAAGCAAGATAGAAAGGCAGAAAAATGATTAAATTTTATGGTTACAAGCGTTGTTCAACTTCTCGCAGTGCGCAGAAGTGGCTGACTGAACATCATGTTGAAGTTGACTTCCAAGATTTGGTAGAAGAGCCGCCCAGAAAAGCCGACTTGGTCAAGTGGATGACTGCACACCAAGATCGCGGACTTAAATACTTCTTTAACACGCATGGGCAAGACTACCACCAGCTACACTTAAAAGATAAGGTAGACCGCATGACGATTGATGAAGCAGCTAACTTAATGTCTCAAAACGGCAAACTAATTAAACGGCCACTAGTGGTTGATGGCGCTAAGCTAGCCTGTGGCTTTAGCGAAGCGACTTACGAGAAGATCTGGCTTTAACTATTAAACTCCTGGCAACTGTAAGGGAATTTTTTAAAAAAACAAAAAAGAACTAACTTCACTTTGGAAGCTAGTTCTTTTAATTAGTGATATAAATTTAAATTACCCTTTGAAAACCAATTGCCATCTGCAAATGTCATCTTTACCTTGGCAAAACGAATTTCACTCGGATTAATCTTAAATAAATTGAAAATACATACTGAGTTTACCATAATATTGAAAAACTGAGAGGCTGAAAAATGTTCTATTCTTCTTGTGTCTCGGATTTAAGCAATGCGTTTTGCTTATATTTAGCTGCTGCTTTCATAACGCAACTAGAACAGGTACAATAAGTAATTAAAAAAGGAGAAAAAGATGAAATATAACCAATATGCATACGTTAAAACGCCTTTAGCAAAGCAAATTAGCGAATTGCTGACTATTAAGTTCCTGCCAGCAGACTACCAAAAGCTTGCTTTTGACGATCTCTTAGCTATACTAGTCGAAAACACGCTTGCTGAGGTCAATGCAGAAGACAAACAAGCTCGCACAAGCAAACTATGTGAATTTGCTGTTTCTGGTGATGAAACGCTAGCTCAATTTATATCCGATAGCCCCCAAAGGATGTCTCTAAGCCAGTTTTATAACATAGCCTTGCAGCTACTTGGTTATCATGTCCATTATGACTATGACCTTGATGACCCAATCAAATTCTTAAAAAAGCAGGCTCTTCCATATGTTGCAAGTATCAGCAACACAGACGAATTAATTGCAGCCTTTTACCGCTTGTTAAACACGCGGGCGAAGAATGGCCAGCTTTTGATCGATGTGATGGCTGGCAAGGGCTACTTTTTCAGTCGCAAAGACGAATTCCCAGCAGACAAATTTGTTTTGTTTAACGGCAAAAGCTTGCCTGTCTTTGACACCCGCAATGTCGTGCGTGAAGTCGTTTACGTCGAAAGCGATCTAGATACTGATGGTGATGGTCAAGCCGATCTGCTGCAAACCACTATTTTTCGCCCAATTGAAAGCAAGCAGATGCCTGTCCCAGCACTTTACACGGCTAGTCCCTATTTTGGTGGAATTATTGATAATGAAAAGTACAATCATAACGTTGACGAAAATCTGACCGATGCCACCAACTGGACCAATCCGCAATACGCAGCATCAGCCCATGTGCCTGCACAAAAACCCACTGCTGACCAAACATATGAGCCAAGTGAACAAGCTGTCGGCAAGTCATCTTATGGGCTAAACGAGTACATGCTTGCACGCGGCTTTGCCAGTGTCTTTGCTGGTGCAATTGGAACGCGTGGTAGCGATGGTCTCCGGATTACTGGTGCTCCTGAAGAAACTGAAAGTGCTAAGGCTATCATTGAATGGCTACATGGTGATCGCATTGCCTATACCGACCGCACGCGCCAGCATGAAACCAAAGCCAGCTGGTGCAATGGCAACATTGGGATGACGGGGCGCTCATACTTAGGCACCTTGCAAATTGCTGTTGCCACAACAGGGGTGAAAGGCCTGAAAACCGTTGTGTCAGAAGCTGCAATTTCTTCTTGGTATGACTACTACCGTGAACACGGCCTAGTTGTGGCTCCAGAAGATTGTCAAGGCGAAGACTTGGACCTGCTAGCTGAAACCTGCCAATCAAACTTGTGGGATGCCGGTGACTACCTTAAAATCAAGTCCAAGTACGATGTTATGCAAAAAGACCTTTTGGAAAAAGCCGATAGGGCCACTGGACAATATTCAGACTCCTGGGAAGCGCGCAACTACCGCCACCAAAGCGATGGCATCAAGTGTTCCTGGATCAGCGTTCACGGCTTAAATGACTGGAACGTCAAACCCAAGAACGTTTATAAAATTTGGCAAAAAGTCAAGGCTTTGCCAGTTGACCACCACCTCTTCCTCCATCAAGGCCCGCACTATAATATGAATAACCTGGTTTCCATCGACTTCACCGACCTCATGAACCTGTGGTTTGTTCATGAACTATTGGAAGTCGACAACCTTGCCGACCAACAGTGGCCAACTGTGATGGTTCAAGACAATTTGCAGGTCGATTGCTGGCACGCAGAAGAAGACTGGAGTGATAGCCTAGGCCGCACCACCGTTTACTACCCCACCGATGATGGTGAACTGCAAAAAGATGGCAATGGCAAGAGCAAGCTATCCTTCACTGATCAGGGGGGCTTAGAATTCAAGGAAGCCCACATTAGTGAAACCGAATGGCAGTACAAGTTTATTTGCGGTGATGAGCACTGGGCCAAATCCAGTTTGCGCTTTACCAGCGATGAATTTATTCATCCTGTAACCCTTGTTGGTCGACCTGAAGTCAAGCTACGGGTTGCATCGACTTTGAACAAGGGGCAGCTTTCTGTTGCTTTAGTAGAACTAGGGGACCGCAGGCGCCTAACTCCTACTCCAAAGTTTCTTATGCGCGGCGGCCAAGAATTGGGCTTTCGCTTTGGCACAGATACCTTGCAAGAATTTATGCCGGATCAATTAACCCATGCCAAGCTAATCACCAAGGCCCACATGAACTTGCAAAATTACGCAGATATGAAAAAACCAGCCCAGGTTATCCCAGGTGAATTTTATGATCTATGCTTTAAGCTTCAACCAACCTACTACCAGCTCCCTGCTGGTAGCAAGCTTTGCCTAATTATCTATTCAACCGACCAGGGCATGACCAAGCGGCCAATTGAAAAAGTTGGTTATACCATTGATCTGGCAGGCACTGAAATCAAATTTAGTCAAAAATAGTAGTTACAACACCAAAAACGGATGTCGCTAAAAGAGTGACATCCGTTTTTGCTTAGTTTAAGTTTGCGGTCAAGAAAGAACGGTTTTCAAGTGCTACAAGCAAGACTCGTGCTGTATCTAGACTTGTTAGCAGCGGAATATTTTGTTGGATAGCAGCCTGTCTAATAATAAAGCCAGCCGAGTTTTGAGCCAAGTCGTGACCCATTGTGTTGATGACTAAATCGATTTGACCGTCTTTGAAGGCACTTAGAATATTGTCCTCACTTCCTGCGGCAATTTTATTCACTTCAGCAACTTGCAGGCCGTTTTGCCTCAAAAAGGCAGCTGTTCCCTTGGTGGCCAGAATGCGGTAGACAATCTGCGCAAAGCGCAAAGCTATTGGCAGGATGGTTTCCTTGTCTTTGTCTTCAATCGTCAACAAAACATTTCCACTAGCTGGGATCTGCATATTAGCACCAGCAAAAGCCTTGTAAAGGGCCTTAGAGTATGTCAAGTCACTACCCATTGCTTCACCCGTCGACTTCATCTCCGGTCCAAGATAACTATCCACATCAGCTAGTTTACTGAAAGAAAAGACTGGTGCCTTTACGCTGACCAAATCTGGTTCTGGCGCAAGTCCTCCTTCAAATCCTTGTTCTTTCAAGCTCTGCCCCATAATGACGCGGGTGGCCACTTGCGTCATTTCAATTCCGGTAACCTTGCTCAAAAAGGGAACAGTCCGACTAGCACGGGGATTGACTTCAATTATAAAAATTTCACCGGCTCGTTCAATTAGCTGCAAGTTCATGATGCCGCGGCAATTAAGCTTTAATGCCAGTTTACTAGTGATTGCGGCAATCTTTTGCTTGATTTGGGGTGTGAATGTTTGGGCTGGATATACTGCCATCGAATCGCCTGAATGAACGCCGGCATGTTCAATGTGCTCCATGATACCTGGGATCAGCACGTCTTGACCATCACAGATAGCATCAACATCACACTCCCGACCATCCAGGTAGTCATCCACCAGAATTGGATGGCTGTTAGCAAGATCAACATGGTCCTGTAAGTAGTCCTCCAATTCCTCAGGCGTATACACAATTTCCATAGCCTTGCCACCCAGTACGTAACTTGGCCTGACTAGCACGGGGTAGCCCAAGTTACGTGCCGCTTTTACAACGCCCTCATGTGTAGTCGCGGTCAATCCGCGAGGCTGCTTTAAGTTTAGCTCCTTAACTACTTGATCAAACAATTCACGATCTTCTGCTCGATCCAAGTCTTCCACGCTGGTGCCCAAAATTTTGATACCATTTTGCCTGAGTCCAGCAGCCAAGTTAATTGCTGTCTGACCCCCGAATTGAATAATGACTCCTTCTGGTTTTTCTAGTTCACACACATTCAAAACATCTTCTAGAGTAAGAGGTTCAAAGTACAATTTGTCTGATATTGAAAAATCAGTTGAGACCGTCTCCGGATTAGAGTTGATAACAATTGCTTCATAGCCCATTTTTTGTAAGGCCTTGACGCAGTGGACAGTTGCGTAGTCAAATTCCACCCCTTGACCAATTCTAATTGGACCTGAGCCAATAACTAGTACAGCCCTTTTGCTGGTGGGCTTGCTCTCGTTTTCAGCGTCATAAGTAGAATAAAAGTAAGGCGTTTGGGAAATAAACTCTCCTGCACATGTATCCACCATTTTATAAGCAGGGACTATGCCATTTTGCAAGCGCATGCGGCGCACCTCTGCTTCGTCTTCATGCCAAAGATGGCCAATGGTTTGATCGCTGAAGCCGTATTTTTTGGCAGTTTTTAAGCCGGCTAGTTCATGCTTGTGCTCAATTAGGGTCTTTTCCATCTCCACAATATGCTTGACTATATCCAGAAAGTAATAGTTGATTTTAGTCAATTCATGGACGTACCTCATTGAATACCCCCGCCAAAAGGCCTCAGCTAGGTAAAAGAGGCGGTCATCACGGGCCTTGACCAACCGATCTTCCAAGTCATCATCACTGGCCTGGTGGGCCTTGCTGGAGTAAAAGTCCTTTTGATCAATTTCTAAAGACCGCACCGCCTTTTGAAAGGCTTCTTCAGCGGTGCGACCAATTGCCATTACTTCGCCCGTAGCCTTCATCTGTGGCCCCAATAGGCGGGGTTACTTGTCAAAGGGCCAGCGGGGAATCTTGCACACCACATAGTCCAAAGCAGGTTCAAACTCAGCCCAGGTAGTACCAGTTACCGGATTTTTGATTTCATCTAAAGTCAAGCCCACTGCAATTTTAGCCGCCATCTTGGCAATGGGGTAACCCGTGGCCTTAGACGCCAATGCCGAGGAACGAGAAACACGGGGGTTTACCTCAATTACGTAGTAGTCAAAGCTAGTAGGATCAAGTGCTAATTGGACATTGCACCCACCCTCAATCTTGAGTGCACGGATGAGGTGGAGCATTTGGTATTCTTTGTCTGCCAATGTTTGCGAAGGAGAAAAGACGATAGAGTCACCAGTGTGGATCCCAACTGAGTCAAAGTTTTCCATGCAGCAAACAATCATAGCGTTGTCTGCATGATCCCGCATGACTTCAAACTCAACTTCCTTGTAACCTGCTATTGACCGCTCAATCAAGCATTCAGTTACCGGCGACAATTCTAGTCCGTTTTTAGCAATTGCAGCCAGCTCACTGCGGTTGGTGCAAATGCCGCCATCAGTCCCACCCATGGTAAAGGCTGGACGGACAATAATGGGATAGCCAATCTGATCGCCAAAGTCTAGGGCTTCTTGCACCGTCTTTACACTAGTGGATAAAGGTACCGGCTCACCAAGAGCTTGACAAAGCTGCTTAAACTGGTCCCGATCTTCGGCCTGCTCAATTGAAGTCAACTTGGTTCCTAAAAGTTCAATATGGAGTTCGTCTAAAATTCCGCTTTTAGCCAGGGCTAGTGCCATATTCAGCCCCACTTGCCCGCCCAGCGTAGGCAAAAGCGCATCAGGGTACTCCTTGCGAATAATGCGCGAGAGCGCTTCAACGGCCAAGGGCTCGAGGTAGACCTTATCAGCAATGCTGGTGTCCGTCATAATGGTTGCAGGATTGGAGTTTACCAGTACCACTTCATAGCCTTCTTCACGCAAAGCCAAGCAGGCTTGGGTGCCCGAGTAGTCAAATTCAGCCACCTGGCCAATGATTATTGGACCAGACCCGATTACCATGATTTTTTTAATATCTGTTCTTTTAGGCATGGAACTCCTCCTTTTTCTGATCAATCATTTGCATAAAGTAGTCAAAAATCCCCTCTTCATCATGGGGACCAGGCGTACTGTCAGGGTGGAACTGTACTGAGAAGGCTGGATACTTGCGGTGCCTTAAGCCTTCAACCGTTCCATCGTTGACCTCTACGTGAGTAACTTGCAGATTATCGGGATCAATTGACGAGCGTACCACTGCATAACCATGGTTTTGTGAGGTAAAGCCAATATTGCCTGTGGCAATTTCACGTACAGGGTGGTTGAACCCGCGGTGACCGAACTTCATCTTGGTCGTTTTAGCACCATTGGCCAAGGCGAAGACTTGATGGCCCAGATTCCCATCAGCGGCACGTGTTGTTCTACTTGGCGTACCATTTGCGCGGCCGCCTTCATTTCTAGTGGATCCCCAGGACCGTTTGAAAGTAGAACGCCATCTGGATGAAGGGCAAGAATCTTTTCTGCAGAGCTTGAATAAGGTAAAACAATGCAATTGCATCCACGCTGACTCAATTCACGCAAGATACTGTTCTTAATGCCAAAGTCAACCACAACTACGTTACGCTGGGATCCAGGAACTGGATAAGCCCGGGTGGTAGATACTTGCTCAACAATTTCACGAGTAACTCTAGCGGCTCGCAGCTCTTGCACTATTCTTGCACTATCCTTTACAGAGTCACATATCCGCCCACGCATAGTTCCATGGATTCGTAATTTTTTGACTAAAGCCCGGGTGTCAATACCTTGCAAGCCAGGAATGTCGAGCCCTTCCAAGAATGCAGGCAGTGTCTCTTGCATCCGCCAGTTGTCTGCTTGGCGGGCAACCTGGTGGCAGATTACGCCTTGAATGCCTGGTTCAAGCGATTCATAGTCTGCTAGCGTGATGCCATAGTTGCCAATTAGCGGGTTGGTAAAAACCAAAATCTGCCCGGCATACGACTGGTCCGTAATGGCTTCCTGGTAACCGGTCATCCCTGTGGTGAAAACCACCTCGCCCGTGCTTGCCCGACTACTACCAAAACCTTCACCTTCATATACGCTGCCATCTTCTAAAATTAAGTATCTCATTTAGTTCACCTGCTCTTGGTATACTACTTGTCCATCAACCATGGTTAAAACTGTTCGACCATATACTTCATCACCACTAAAAGGAGTATTTTCTCCCTTTGAATAGTAACCTTTTGCATCTAGCTCAAAGTGCTGGTTTAAGTCAAAAAGGGCTAAATCAGCTGGCTTACCCAGTTCGATGCGACCTGCCTCTGGCAATCCAAAAGCTCGAGCTGGCTTTTGGGTCATCCATTCTAGCAGCTGTTCTAAGGTAAAAACGCCAGTCTTAACAAAGTGGGTGTATAGTTCACAAAAGGCTGTTTCACTGCCGGTAATGCCAAAGGCTGCATGGGCAAAGCCGCCCGCCTTATCAGCAGTAGTATGGGGCGCATGGTCTGTGGCAATCATATCGATGGTGCCATCTTTTAAGCCATCTATTAGAGCTGCTTGATCTGCTTTTGTGCGCAGCGGCGGATTCATCTTGAAGTTATCATTGTTTTTATTGATATTGTCTTCGTTTAATAAGAGGTGGTGGGGCGTGACTTCACAGGTAACATTGATCCCCCGCCTTTTAGCCAACCTGATGAGTTCTACGCTGGTTCTGGTAGAAACATGACAAACATGGTAATGGCAGCCAGTTGCTTGAGCAAGCAGGAGGTCACGCGCAATTTGCGTTGTTTCGGCCAATTCACTGATGGGACCAAGTTCACCAGCTTTAGGGCCTGCATTAATGACGCCGTTATCAAACAGAGCATCATCTTGGGCATGTGCAGCCACCACCAAGCTATTTTCTTTAGCCCTTTGCATTACCAAATACATTGTTTGGGCATCTTGAACGCCATGGCCATCATTGCTCAAGGCAAATGCTCCCGCATTTTTTAATGCCTGGTAGTCAGGAATCTGACTTCCAATTTCGTTCACGGTTAAGGGACCATACTGAAGAATATGCACACAACCGCGGCGCCGGTTATTGTCAACCATCTGGCGCATTAATTCAGCCGCATTGGGCACTGGCGTAACATTGGGCATGGCGCATACAGTAGTAAAGCCACCCCGGGGCGCAGCCCTAGATCCAGTAATAACAGTCTCTTTGTCTGTTTGACCCGGATCGCGGTAATGCACATGCAAGTCAACTAGACCAGGACTGACCAGCAGCCCACTGGCATCAATTATCTGGTTTGCTTCAAGATTGCTTCCAATCGCAGAAATAAGTCCATGCTCCACTTCTAGATCTGCCTGCACTAGTTCCCTGCCCAAGTAAAGAGTGCCATTCTTAATTACGGTTGCCATTATGCCAGACCCCCCTAACTTGCGTCCGCGTATTACTGCTTCCAGCATTGCCATCCGCATGAACACGCCGTTTTCCATCTGGCGCACAAACATGCACTTTGGTGCTTCAACCAAGCTGTCTGCCAATTCAACCCCGCGGTTAATAGGACCCGGATGCATGATAATTGCATTCTCCTTCATTGCCTGATAACGACGTTCATTCAGTCCATATTGCTGATGGTAATCTGCAGCGACAAACTTGCTTTCGTTGGGGTCGCCACTATGGCGTTCATGCTGCACCCGCAAAAGCATGATGACATCCATCTGATCGATCAAGTCATCTAGTTCGCAATATTTGCCAAACTGGTCAAACTGGTGGTTATACCAGTATTGCGGGCCAGAAAAATAGACTTGGGCACCAAGCCGATTCAATAACTCCATATTGCTGCCAGCCACACGCGAATTGGTAATATCACCTACAATTGCTACTTTAAGATCTTTAAAAACTACCGAATTGCTCGTGGATGGTCATCATGTCAAGCAGCGACTGGGAGGGATGTTGACCACTGCCATCGCCTGCATTAATCAAGCCAATATCAAGTTTTTGTCCTTCATGAAGATGAATTAAGTCTTGGTAATATTCATTTTGAGAATGACGAATTACTTCTAAATCAATTCCAAGAGCTGACATGACTAGTGAGGTGTCATACAAGGTCTCGCCTTTTTTGACTGAGCTGCGTGCTGGATCAAAGGGAATTACAGTCAGCCCCAGCTTTCTTTCTGCTAGTTCAAAGCTTGTATGAGTGCGGCTAGAATTTTCAAAAAACATGTTGGTTACATATACAGGATGGGTTAACTGCGCTCCTGCTCCCCCATGCTTAAAGTATTCTGCACGCTCAATCAATGCAGCAACTTCTTTTGTACTCAAGCCACTAGTAGTAACTAAAAATGGCAGGTTGACAAGCCTTGTATTTTTCATTTTTGAACTTCTTCCTAAAAAAATAAGCCCGAAGCTTTCACTAGCTTCAGACTTATCAAAAGGGATTTTGGCCGGCTAAAAAGCATGGCCCACAAACTTAAACCCTTTTGACCCTCTCTGGAGCCAATTAAACGGTTAATCTAAATCACTTGTTATTGTGGCAGTGGCATTAATTCCACATTATCTTCTTGGTCAACTTCCTTGACGTGAACAGCAACTTGCTCACGTGCAGAAGTGGGGATGTTCTTACCCACAAAATCTGCACGAATCGGTAGCTCGCGGTGGCCACGATCAACTAAAACTGCCACTGCAATTGTTTTGGGCCGGCCTGCATCCATCAGGGCATCCATTGCAGCTCGAACAGTCCGGCCAGTAAAAAGAACATCATCGATCAAGACGACGTGCTTATCTTCGATATCAACGCCAATCTCACTAGAATTGACTACTGGATCTTGCTTGCGTGCTGCATCATGCAGGTCATCGCGGTAGAGGGTGATATCCAGCTGGCCCTGGGGCACATCCACACCTTCCAATTTTTGAATCCGCTCATGGATCCGTTGAGCTAGATAAATTCCACGCGTCTTGATTCCAACTAGAACCAGGTCCTCCGTTCCCTTGTTGCGTTCAATGATTTCATAAGTAATCCGGGTCAGCGCCCGTTTCATTGCCAATTCATTCCAAATTTCTTTTGCCATTTTTCTCCTCCAATGCCGCGTCCGTGAAAAAACGCACCCAATCTGTGTAGACTAGGTGCGTTCCTAAAGAATTCAAACTTTATTGAGCTTTCCTTGCTAGTCTCACGGGACTAATTTTAAGGACATTTAATTTAACTTAATATACAAGTTGCCTAGCAACTTGTCAACTATGAATTTATTGTCGACCATGCTAAATTCTAGTAGTGCTAATCAGTTCAATTCAACTGCTCCAACTAATTCCTTGATATCTTGGACCCCAAGCTGGTCTAGCAAACTGGGCAATTTTTCAATGATGTGCAGGCAGGCTAGTGGGTCTTGGAAGTGGGCACTCCCCACTGCTACTGCGCTGGCGCCGGCCAACATAAAGGCGACCACGTCTTCTGCACTAGAAACCCCGCCCATACCAATGATAGGTAGGTGACTAGTCAGGTGAACTTGGAAAATCTGATATAAGGCAATCGACTTTACAGCATTGCCAGAAAGACCACCAAAATTATTGCCCAAAAGCGGCCGTCGTCTTTTAATGTCCACCTGCATTCCTGTTACTGTATTGATCATTGACAAGCCATCAGCACCACCACTTTCAGCTGCCTTGGCAATCTCTACCATGCTGGTCACATTTGGGGTCAATTTGACGTAGACCGGCACATTTACAGCAGTCTTAACTGCCGCTGTTATTTTTTCCACGGCTGCTGGATGGATGCCAAAAGTCATTCCGCCTTGAGACACATTGGGACAAGACAGGTTGATTTCTAGCGCATTAAGTAAGTTAGACGCGGTTAGCTTTTGCGCTACCACAACATAATCTTCTATACTTGCCCCTCCCACGCTGGCAATTAGAGGCAGGTGGGGAAATTGCGCGTGCAAGGTGGGCACTTTTTGGTCTGCCACTGCTTGGACCCCAGGATTGGTTAATCCCACCGCATTTAAGCTGCCGTCTGCAAGAAGCGCAATTTGTGGTTGTGGGTTACCCGTTCGGGCTTGAGGCGTCGTCGTTTTTAATACCATTGCACCCAACTTGTTCAGATCAAATTGCTTGGCAGCTGCTCCGTCGCCAAAGCCAAAGGTGCCGCTAGCTGGCATCACCGGATTTTTCAAATTTAGACCGGGTAATTGGACACTAATTGTTGCCATTTTCTCCTCCAAAATGTATGCTCACTGTCATTACAATTATTTTTGGTCTACATTTTACACTTTTTAATAGTTTTTAACAGCAAAAGTTTGCTTGAATTTAATCATCGAAGGTGGTAAGCTCATTAGCAGTTAACTTTAACCGGTACAGAGAGACCGCAAGTTCAATTTGACTTAAATAGCATAAAAGTCTATTTTGATGCACTCTGTACCAGAATAGGCTTTTTTTCATACGGAGGTTTTAAATGGAAAAAGTGGTTTTTGTTGCTTTGGACTTTAATAATGAGCAAGAGGCCCGGCACTTTCTTACCAAACTAGGCAAGCCCAACCAAACCTACCTAAAAATCGGTTTGGAACTCTTTTGCCATTCTGGCCCCGACTTCGTCCAAAAGTTGGCCAATCAAGGCTATCACATCTTCTTAGACCTAAAGCTGCACGACATTCCCAATACTGTTTATCATGCTGCCAAGCAACTGGGCCGGATGAAAATTTTTTGTACAACAGTCCATGCCTTGGGCGGAAGCGCAATGATTGCAGCCGCAAAACAGGGCCTGGTTGATGGCACTCCTGACGGAAAACTTGTTCCTCAACTTCTAGCCGTCACAGAGCTCACTTCGATTTCGAGCGTAGTTTTGGCTAGTGAACAAAACTGCATGCTCCCTATGGATGAACAAGTAACTAGCTTGGCTCAGACTGCCAAGCAAGCAGGAGCTGATGGGGTGATCTGTTCGCCTTTGGAAGTAGCCAACCTTAGAAAAAAATAGGAACAGACTTTTTGTATGTAACTCCGGGTATTAGGCCGGCAACCAGCAAGGTCGATGACCAAGAGCGAGTTGCTACGCCCCAGCAAGCACGTGAATTTGGAGCGAGTGCCCTGGTTGTCGGTCGCCCCATCACCCAGGCCGCAAACCCGCAAATCACTTACCAAGCTATCACAAAGGAGTTCAAGTAATGTACCAAGAAGAAATTATTGCCAGCCTGATCAAACATAAAATCATCACCATTTCTCCAGCCAAGCCCTTTACCTTCGCCAGCGGCATGCTTTCACCAGTCTATACTGACCTGCGCCTTACTGTATCATATCCTGAGTTACGCGATTTGCTTGCCCGTGACCTCGCTAACCTCATAGAGGCTAGCTTTCCTGATGTTACCCTTATTGGTGGGGTTGCTACAGCCGGCATTCCCCATGCCGCTTGGGTGGCAGCCAAACTAGAATTGCCCTTGATTTATGTGCGGCCCAAGCCCAAGGACCACGGCAAGGGCAAGCAAATTGAAGGCCGCTTTACTAAGCATGACCGCATTGTCTTGATTGATGATATCGTCACCACTGGGAGTTCTGTACTAGACGCTGCTCAAGTCACGCAAAAAGAAGGCGGGAACGTAATCGGGGTTAGCTCCATTTTTACTTATTATTTTGATGAGACTGAAAAGAATTTTGCCCAAGCTGGCATTAGCTTCAAGCCTTTGCTCACCTATCCTGACTTGGTCCAAAAAGAAAAAGAACTGGACTACGTCACTGCGGCCCAGTATAATATCCTAAAAACTTGGCACCATGACCCGTGGAAATGGGGCGAGCAATTCCAAGCAGAATAGTCACTGATAACAAAAAAGCAGCTAATTCACGCAAGATGACTAGGTCGAATATTATTCATCTAACTAGCCCACGCGTGGAAGCTGTTTTTTATTTTAATTAAAATAGTTCATGTAAGAGCACTGAACTCACTAGTGACGTTTTATTGCCCCGTTCAAGCGCTGATGGTAGAGCCCATATACCAGAAGCAGCAAGGGAAGCAGGGTTAATTGCACCAGATAAAAATATTTAACTGGCAACAAGTCGTTCACAAAGCCCATAATAATTGGACCAAGGGCCATGCCGATGTCCAGTCCTAGATAAAAGGTACTAGAAGCTAGTCCTTGTTCACTGATTGGTGCCAGAAGCATGGCTGTCGATTGCAAGACAGAATAGATAATTCCATAGCCCACTGCCATGAAGCAGGCTGCTAGTGCCATCATCCAATTATTTTTCATTGTAGCCAGTAAAATAAGATAAATCGCCGTTGCTGCTAAACTAACCCAAAACCAGATACCAAAGCGAACTGTATCAAACAAGTTCTTAAGTCCTATTCTGATAACCAGCAAAGCTAGTGCATAAATCAAAAAGTAAGAACTGACAGCCACGCTTAAATGACGCTCTTCAGCGAAAGACACCAGGTCTGCTTGAGTGGCAAAGTAAGGAAAGGCAAACAACATTGTGAGCAAGGCAACTGGTAAAACATTAACTTGAATTATTTTGAACTTGCCTGGCCCTCTTGAATTTTGGGGCCGACTTTGGGGCTTAGCCCGGTTCCCAACAAATTGGATCGTAACAATCATCAAAAAAGAGGAAATGACAGCCGCAATAATTGCTAGACGGTAGTCAGTTTTTTGGTAAAGATTGATTGCTAAGGCTGGTGCTATTGCCATTGCTAGTGCGTTCATCAAACCATAAAAGCCCATGGCCTGTCCCACATGGGCTCGGGGTACCAAAAAAGCTAGCCAGGTAGTCATGCAAACTGTGGCCAATACATACCCTGCTCCGTTAATCAAACGAAAAAGCAGGAGCCACCCGCTGGCCGGTGCCAGCGTATAGCCAATAACTCCAATTAGGATAAGGATGCCACCAATCAATGACAAGCGGTACTTGGAGAATTGATCAGTCAAGTTGCCTGCAAGGGGCCGCAAAAACATGGCGGCAATACTCATAATACCAACAATTATGCCAGCAAACTCGCTGCTGGCCCCTAGATACTTGGCATAACTGTTAAATCAACGGATTTACAAACATGGTAGAGAACATGAAGAAAAATGATGCTGCCATGACTAACTTTACGTCTTTGGTATAAATTGACTTTTTTGTTGCCATTTTTCCTCCACTAAATTATTAGACTAACAGTACTTATTTTAGCACTGGACTAGTCTAAGGTTAAAAAAGCACTTTGCCAATATCAAAAAGCGAAAAACTGCGTCTGCAATTTTTCGCTTTTTTCTTCGCCCTTTCAAGGACAACCTTTTTATTTAATCATAATTAATAGCCCATGTAGCGATTTCTTTCCCAATCAGAAACCGTCTGCGTGTATTGTCCCCACTCCAGTTCCTTGGAGCTGACAAAGCTTTGCGTCAAGTGCTCACCCAAGGCAGACTTGATTAATTCGTCCTTCTTAAAGGCCTTAAGGGCATTATGCAAGGTTGACGGCAGCGGCTTGATTCCTGCTTGCTCACGTTCTTCTTCAGTCAAAGTGAAAAGATTGCAGTCAATTGGATCCATTGGCATCTTTGCTTTCTTGATACCATCTAGACCAGCAGCCAGGCAGGTAGCCAGCAACAAGTATGGGTTGGCTGTTGGGTCAGCTGACCGCATTTCCAAGCGCGTGTTAATTTCTTCAGCCGACGGTACCCGGACCATAGGTGAGCGATTTTTAGAAGCCCAAGAAATATAGACTGGAGCTTCAAAGCCTGGAATGAGTCGCTTGTATGAGTTGACTGTCGGATTGCCTACAGCAGTAATTGCCCGCGCATGCTCCAAGATACCATTTAAAAAGTAAAGGGCATTGTTAGACAAATGGAACTGGTTGTTCTGATCATAGAAGGCATTCTTCTTGCCCTTGAATAAGGACATATTCGTATGCATTCCATTACCGGCCTGACCCTGCAAAGGTTTGGCCATGAAGGTCGCATATAATCCGTGCCGTTTGGCTATTTCACGAACAATCATCTTGAACATCTGTACCCGGTCAGCAGTGGTCAAAGCGTCATCAAACTTAAAGTCAATTTCTTGTTGACCGTCACCAACTTCATGGTGGGCAGCTTCAACTTCAAAGCCAATGCTTTCAAGTGTTTCCACAATATCGCGCCGGCAGCTCGCACTTTCATCCTGTGAAGTTAAGTCAAAGTATGAAGCATGGTCGGGTACTTCAGTAGTCCAATTACCATTTTGGTCGAGCTTGAGCAAGTGGAATTCAGCTTCAAAACCGATATCAAAAGCGGAAAAGCCCATATCATTCATCTGCTTGAGGACGCGCTTCAAGTTATTGCGCGGGTCTCCTTCAAAGGCTTGGCCATCGGTAGTGTGGACGGAACAAATCAGGCAGCCAATTTTACCACCTTGAACATCGGTCCAAGGTAAAACTGACCAGGTTGAAAAGTCTGGATATAAGACCATGTCGCTTTCTTCTAAGCGAACAAAGCCATCGATTGAAGAACCGTCGAACCGGATGTCATTATTTAGGACCTTTTCTAGCTGGCTGTTGGGTACTTCCACCGCCTTGAGCGTGCCATTAATATCGGTAAAAGTGAGCCGCAAGAAGCGCACGTCCTCATCAATAACACTCTTTCTAATATCATCTGCTGAAATTTTCTTTGTCATGTTTCTCCACCTAAAATATCTATAGTTAGTAATTGGTATGGCTCATTAAGAGCTTGATTCCCATGCAATAAATCTGATTAAAAGGTTAGCAAATTAGTTGGCAATTGTAAAGCGGTATAGCAGTTTGCCAGAAAACTTAACTAAAGCTTTATTTCCATCCTATTTTTTAAAAAATAGCTCATTAACGGCGTTGGTAATTGCAATCTTAACATGGGCATAGGTTAGCCCGCCCTGCATATAAAGGGCATAGGGCGGTCGGATTGGTCCATCCCCAGAAAATTCAATACTTGCACCATCAACAAAAGAGCCATCGGCCATGATGACCTTGTCTTCGTAACCCGTATCATTGCTAGGAATCGGATCAACAAAGGAGTTGACTGGAGAATTTTGCTGCAGGGCCTGGGCAAACTTAACCATTCTTTCCTGATCATGAAATACCACTGCCTGGATAAGGTCAGTCCTGTTATCGTTCCAGCGCGGAGTCACCTCAAGACCCATGCGTTCCAAAAGAGCTGCAGCATAGATTGCACCTTTAATTGCATTGCCCGTTACGCTCGGTGCAATAAACAAGCCTTCAAAATAATCGCGATTGTTATCCAGACTTGCACCTTCTTCGCGACCAATTCCTCCAGCCGTTAAGCGGGCAGCTGTATTCTCAATCAATTCATGTTTGCCAACTACATAGCCACCGACCTTGGCCAGTCCCCCACCCGCATTTTTAATTAGTGATCCTGCCATTAGGTCTGCACCATACTCAGTCGGTTCGTGCTTTTCCGAGAACTCACCGTAGCAGTTATCAATAAAAATAATGCTGTCAGGAGAAACCGAACGAATTAACGCAATCATCGGCTTGATCTGAGCCACAGTAAAACTTTGGCGCGTGTCATAGCCGCGCGAGCGCTGAATGACCACCATCTTAGGCTGGTGGCTTGCAAGTAGCTGGAGAGCAGAATCTAAGTCCACCTCCCCGTCTTTTAGATCAACGTGGGAAAACTTGACACCATACTGCTTCAAGCTGCCGCGACCATCACCAGCAATACCAATAACCTGCTGCAAGGTGTCATAAGGCATCCCAGTCAAGTAGGTCAATTCATCGCCCGGAAGCAGGTTACCTGCCATTGCCGTAGCGAGAGTGTGCGTACCAGAGACAAATTGGGACCGCACTAGTGCATCTTCAGTTGCAAAAATATCTGCATAAATTCGGTCAAGCTTGTCGCGACCGCTGTCATCACTGCCGTAGCCGGTGCTTCCAATCAAGTCAGCCTCGGCCACTGCCTTATCTTGATATGCAGCTAAAACCTTGCCTTGATTATAAAGAATATTATCGTCAATTTTGGCTAATTGCGATGCAATCTGCTGGTCAATCTCGCTAACCACTTCTTGTAATTCTGCGGGCCAATTATTCATTCAACCATTCCTCCGTTTTTTCTGCAATTTTATCTAAACAATTTGGGTCATTCAAGGGGTCAAACCAAGTCACTGGCAACTGGTGGCGCAGGTAGGTCAGCTGGCGCTTGGCATACCTGCGGGAAGCTGTTTTGAGGTTAGCCACGCAAGTTTCTAGGTCGCTTTCATGAGCAAAGTAGGGAAAAAATTCCTTGTAGCCAATTGCTTGGAGAACTTGGTATTCCTGCTCGCGGTGCTGGTAAATGAACTCAGCCTCGGCCAGCAAACCCTGCTGCATCATCTGGTCAACGCGATTATTAATGCGGCGGTAGATTTCTTGACGGTCAGTATTTAAGCCAATAATTAAGTAATCATAGCGCGGCTGGATTTGGCTTTGCTGCTGCGAAAACTTTTGCTTTGTCCGGTTTATCACAGTTAAGGCACGCAAAACCCGACGTGAATTTTGGGGCGGGATCTTAGCAGCCGCTTCAGAATCTTCTTCATTGAGAATCTGCCATAGCCTTTGGGGGCCTTTTTGCTGAAGCAATTCTTGCCACTTGTCATCAACTGGAGTCGCTTGCTTATCTTTTTCACCTAGCTGCATCTGGTTGAGCAGTGCATTAACATAAAAGCCAGTTCCACCGACAAGCATTGGCAAGTTGCCGTTTGCACTAATTTGTTTTATTGCAGCTTGGGCCTGATCAACAAAATCAGTCACCGCAAACGGTTCAAAAATCGACTGGCTATTCACCAAATAGTGCTTGACTGCTTGCTGCTCCGCAGGCGTTGCCTGTGCAGTTCCAATTGCCACTTCACTGTATACCTGCATTGAATCCCCAGAAACAATCTCGGCCTTTAAGCGCTGAGCCAACTTAATAGCCAAACTGGTTTTGCCAATTGCGGTTGGACCCACAATTGCTAGAACTTTTTGCATCTTTTGCTTTCCTTTTTTGCTTTTGCCCTATATTAAAAAACACGTTTGGATAATATGCAAACATGTTTTTAAGGTCAATATTTAGATGATTTAGTGCGACCAGTCCATTCATCAAAGCCCGTCTTCAACCACTTAATTGAGGTGAAGTGCTTTTTCTGGAGAAATCTGGCAGCACGCAAAGTTACAGACAGGGAGTCTGAATAAAGGTAAACGGGCAAGTCTGTCCTTAATTCTGTGTACTGGTACTTGAGCATGGTATAGGGCAAGTTGCGGGCTCCATCAATATGCTTGCGCTTAAAGGGTGCTTTTTCGCGCAGGTCAACGATCTGGGCCTTACGCATGCCTTCATTAAATTCTTCATTAGACAGGTCACCATTGCCCAAGCGCTTGGTTTGAATCTTATTCCAGAGCCAAACCAAAACAAAGGCCAGAATTACAATTACCAATACTGCGTCAATAATAATTAAAAAAGTTGACATAAAATTTTTCACTCCCCCAAAACTTATAAAGATAATATACTACTAAATCACCTTAAGAGCTATGCTTATCTTTGGCAATTCGTTCCTCATACTCGTGTTCGCGCCGCAAAATCAGCTTGGCAACAAGGTAGTCATGTTGATCAATCAAACGTGAGCGATTAATATTGTCAAGTTCAAGTGCCATCAGCTCAATATCCCAGATTCGCTTGCCCACATGCACGATAATCCCGTATTTTTTCAAAAACTGCTGCACATCATATAGCGTTTTCATTATAGTCTAATTATCATACCCATTCTAACTGTAGCAACACAATAGAAAATCAAAACACACAAGGCCGTAACTCGCCATTTTGGAGAATAATGCTGCATCGTCTTATCACCAATGATCAAAGCAATTAGAAAACCTGCAAGAAAGCCTCCAATGTGACCTTGAATGTCAATATTAGGGGCAAACAAGTCAAGACCAATATTAATTAAAGCCAGCCAAAAGGCCTGTCGACCCAGGTAGTTAATAACTGGATTAGCCCGGTTGCGCAGGGCAATGGCAGTCATGGCACCAAACAAGCCAAACAAGGCAGTTGAAGCGCCAGCAGAAATTGCCCGGTCACTGCCCCAAGCAAGGCTCAGCAAGTTGCCTCCCACACCAGATAGCAAATACAGGACCAAAAAGCGCCAATGGCCCAAAATTTGTTCCAAATAGATTCCTAAATAGTAAATCATCACGGCATTAGAAACTAAATGCATGATGCCAATATGCAGAAATTGCGCAGTAAAAAGTCGCCACCACTGCTGACTGGCAACAATGGCAAAATTATTCATGGCGCCCATCTTAATCAGAACAAAGGTGTTCTGCGAGCCTCCAAGTGCTGTTTCCACTAAAAAGACGACTAGCAGAACAAGCAGAATAAATATGGTAATATATGAATTTTTGAGATTCTGTCTTTGATTCATCTTGACTCCTTATTATTGCAAGATCGCATCTGGAGTAATAACCGTTTGAACGGGCACATCTGTTTCTTCCAATGGCCAGGGGGCTGTTTTAAAAGTCATTGGGGAATTTGCTAGAGCAACTGTTTTAGCTTTTGGGTGTCCAGCTAAAAAGCGGTCGTAGTAGCCACCACCAAATCCCAAGCGTTGATGCGTATCGAGGGCAAAAGCAAGGCCCGGAACGATTATCAAGTCCAGCTTGTTATTGACCTTGGCTTTTGGATCGCTAACTTCTTCAACGCCGAACTTGGACTTGCTAATCTTGCTCATGTAACTGTAGTAAATAAAGTCTTGGGAGTGCTCATGGTTATCATTAGCACGGGCCAGGTAGACATCCTTGCCTAAGTCCCAAAGGCGGGCAATCAGTCTGGAAGTGTCAACTTCATAAGGCAAAGAAGAAGTAATACCAATGCTCTGACTACTTTCAAGCAAGTTACAGTTCATTATTTGCTTGAGGAGTTTTTCATCTTCATTATCTTTTTCTGCGCTTGCAGCGAAGTTGCTCAACCTTTTTATCTGTTTTTGTCTTAGTTCTTTTTTATTCATGATTCTCCCATTACAAAAAATAGCAGGGGCATAGGCCCTTGCTATATTGGGTTTTTACTTGGTTTCACGATGAAGTGTTGCCTGTCTTTCGACTGGACAATACTTCTTCAAACTTAAACGTTCCGGATGCTTACGCTTGTTTTTCTTCGATAAGTAACTTCTATCGCCACATTCGGTGCATTCTAAAATGATGTTATCTGCCATTTTTTTCACCACCTAAAACTTTATTCTGACTGTATTATTCTAGCATTTTTATAGTATCTTGACCAGTGTTATCCACTAATTTTTGTTTTTATGCAATTTAAAGTAATTCTGCACCATTGCTTTCGTCATTTGCAAAGTATAGGAACCTTCCAGGTCAGGGTCTAGTCCTGGGAAGACAACGGCCGTTGCAATTTCGGGATTATTTGCTGGTGCATATCCAACAAAGGTGGCATTAACTAGTTCAGGTGGATTCTTGCGGTTAGGATGGTTGGGATCAAAGTAAAAGGTTTGGGCTGTTCCTGACTTGCCCGCAATTGCTGGCTTGACATCTTTCAGCTTATGCGCTGTTCCCCAAGAGTTGGTCCCATGAACAACACGCCAAAAGCCTTGCCGGACAATATTTAATTCGTCTTGCGACCACGGTATCCGTAGTTGCACATTCGGTTTTTTGTTGTAGTCAATAAAAGTTTTTTTGCCGTTGGGCGATGTCCGGCCAATCGACTGGACCACATAAGGCTGCATTCGGTAGCCGCCATTAGCGATTGTCGATACGTACTGGGCCATTTGAATTGGCGTGTAGGCGTCATAGTTGCCATATGCCAGGTCAAGAACTGACCCAGACAAGATCTGACCTTGCTCATTAAAAGACCGCCCCTGGATACCGGAGATTTCGCCGGGCAAGTCAACCCCGGTTTTTTGTCCCAGGCCAAACATGTTAAAGTTGTGCCTAATAGTATCAAACGCGTTGTTAGGCATCCTGATCCTTTCTTTGGGAACATAGTCTGCATTAACCCACTTCATTGCCAGATGCATCATGTATATGTTACTGGAAACTTCCAAAGCAGTTTCAGCATCCAATGCACCAAAGGTTCCTACCGGATAGACCGATTTTTTAATTGGTGTTCCTGGCAAATAAACTGGGGTGTCAGGCAAAACATTGCTGGCCGGCGTAATTATCTTGTTAATTAATCCGCCACTGACCATTGCCCCTTTGACTGCTGAGCCCATGACGAAGGCCTGGTTAATCACACCCAATGCATTATTGGTTGTCTTGTTTTTATTTGGATCGCGGTTGATTCCAGCAATAGCTAGCAGTGCTCCAGTCTTAGGATTCATTGCTACGGCATAAGCGCCATTAGAGTATCGGGCTGACCCCGAGGCAAGGGCACTTGCATAGATGCTTTCAAGCGCTTTTTGAACTTGCTTTTGGTATTTAGCATCAAGCGTTAGCACTAAACTGGCCCCAGCCTGACCGGAATAAACTGATCTTGTCTGTTCGATATCACCAGACGTCTTAGTCCAAACCTTGCTAGTGGACTTGCTCCCTTTTAAGAGTGGTTCATATTCCTCTTCCAGATATGACGTTCCCACACGGTCATTGCGCGAATAACCATTAGTCAAGTAATACTGCAAATTGTCGCTAGGCAAGCCTGCTTTTTCGGTGGATACCGAGCCAATGATGCTCTTAACAGATGAACCATTAGGGTATGAACGTTGCCAATCCGTACCAATGCCAACACCGGGCAAGTCAGAAAGGTGCTCACCCACTTCTGCAATTTCCTTGCTGGTCAGACCATTGTTTTTAATGTAAATGGTCGACAGGGTGTACGCGCCGGAAATCTTGTTATAAATTAGTGCTGCCGTTTTTGCGCGAGTATTTAGCTTAATATGCTTTTTGCGTACCTGGTCTTGGATTCTCTGGTTGATTAGTTCTTCATCTTGCGTTTCTTGAATAGCCTTGGGGACACTAGCCAGTTCACGATCGCTGTTTTTCTTATTAGCCAGATAGTAATCTATCACCTGCTGCTCAGTTGGTTTTTCGTTGCGTATTTTAATATAACCACTCAGTGCATTAGAAATATCATAGATGTCGCTAGCTGTAGTAGATACGCTCTTGGTATAAGTAATAGCATTATTGGCCTTGTTACCGACCAAGATGCGACCTTTACTGTCATACATCACGCCCCGCGGCACTTGACTGGACACTACTGCAGAATTTGATTTTTGCACTTCTGCTTTAAAGCGAGAGCCATAACCAATTTGCAAGTAGGCCAACTGCCCGATTAAAGTAGCAAATAAAACAAAAATAATCCCCAGAATTAATTTCATTCTAATTGGTGTTGAAGCTTGGTTCTTTCTACTCTTAGCTTCTTGATTTTTCTTGAACATTTTCATGTAACTCAACCCTCACTAGACTAGGCCTATTCTAACAAAAAGCAACGGCCAATTCTATCACTTGGACATAGCTTTGGCAAAATTTTAACAGATTGCGGGCAAAGCTGGTCCCAAGCCCCACCTTAAAAGCAATTATTGTCAGCCAACCTGCCTTAACAGAGGCTAGCTGCGGCTCATAAGAAACCGTTTTAAAAAGGGCTTCTGTATTCACTATTTTTGTAATAAAATATGATTAAAGGTAGTATTCTAAAGAAAGAAGATCTAATTATGACACTTAAATACCAAATTGGCGTAGATGCTGGCGGAACCCACACTATTGCGATTGCCTATGATATGGACGGCGCTGAGCTAGAACGCACCGAAACCGGTCCAGGGCAAGTCAATACCGATTATGACAGCGCAATTAGCAATATCGTTGGTGCAGTTAATCACTTAATCGATCAAATCGATGGGGATTGTCAGCGGATCATGTGCGGTATTGCCGGCCTATCAGTCATCGGCCATGCTTCTGAAGTGGCGGCTGAAATTTCAGCTAAAGCTTACAACCTGCCAACCAGGGCAGTAACTGACTCTCTTCTGGCTTTATACAACGGACTTGAAGGCGACGATGGCGGTCTGGTAATTGCTGGTACTGGCTCTGTCTTCAATGGTTTGCAGGGAGGCAAAATCATCACTACCGGCGGTTATGGTTCGATACTGGGGGATGAAGGGTCTGGCTATGCCATCACCTTGGCTGCCCTAAAAGCAGCCTTGCTCAGCTGGGACAAGCGTGAAGACAACCAGTTAATCCCCTTGTTTAACCAGCTCTTCAAGGTTGACAATATTGTCGATGCGACTGCCAAGTTCTACAAGATGGCCAACTCTGAAATAGCTTCAATGGCAGTTGAGGTAGCTCATCTGGCTGATCAGGGGGACCAAGATGCCACGACTGTCATTATGGAACAAGCCGAATTACTTGCACGCGACATTGTGATTGGAATGGATCGCTATGTTGACCCTAAGCCCATGAAAATCGCCCTAACCGGTTCTGTTTTAGCCAACAACAGCATGTTGCGCACACGCCTGGAAGAAATCGTACGCTCCAAGTATCCACAAGCTGAATTTAACCTTTCCAACGGTGAAAACGCCCGTGGAGTAGTCTTTGACAAGAGTAAGGACTACCGCTACTTTACTAGCCACTAGAGCTTACTCGAATTAAAGCAAAAAGACCAAGATTGCTTTGAACTCACCCCTAAGGGTTCTGTTACAAATAATCTTGGTCTTTTTACATACAAGATAATAAATCTTACTTGATTACTTACCTGTACTTTATAGTCAACTAGTCTTCCACCTTGTTGATTACGGCATCAAACTTGCCAGCAGGCGTCGAAATAGTAACTGTGTCACCTTTCTTTTTGCCTAAAATGGCCTGCGCAATCGGCGAATCATTGGAAATCTTCCCGTTCAAGGGGTCTGACTCATCGCTGCCAACAATCGTGTAGGTTTCAGGTTCTTCTTCACCTGTCTCAGTGTAGGTGACCGTCTTGCCCACTGCAACTTCGTCAGGATTAGTTGAATTGGCATCAACAACGTGGGCATATTTCAACATTTCTTCAACGACACTGATTCGGTCTTCAAGGTGACTTTGTTCATCTTTTGCCGCATCGTACTCAGAATTTTCAGACAGGTCGCCGTATGAACGGGCAACCTTGATCCGCTCAATTACTTCAGGGCGTTTAACAACTTTTAAATTTTTAAGTTCTGCTTCCAGTTTTTCCTTACCTTCAGCAGTCATTGGATATGATTTTTCAGGCATAAAATTTTCTACTCCTTAAAGTTAAAATCTTCGTTTGCACTGGTCTATAATATTGATTTCCTGGTTCAAAGTCAACCATTATTCCAATTTAGCGAATAACTGCCTGCAATTGCTCTTCTAAGTGTCTAGTAATCGTATCCACGGCCTTGGTTACTACTTTTTCTGTCAAAGTATCTTGGTCATTCAGGAAGGTTAACCGGTAAGCCAGGCTCTTCTTGTCATCATCAACATGCACGCCCTGATATACATCAATTACGCGCAAGGCCCGCAGGTACTTGCCAGCATTTTTCTTAATGATGTCCTCTAGAGTCCGATTATCCACATCCCGGCTGACGATGATTGACAGGTCTCGTTCAATAGCCGGGAACTTTGGTGCTGGCTGGGCAATTGTCTTAAGATTATTAATTAATGAACAGACTGTATCGAGGTCCAACTCATAGCCATAAATTTCGCTGCCGTTCATGGACTTGTTTGCACGCGTAACCATTGGACTAATCATGCCAATCATGCCAATATATTGGTCCTTGACATAAATGCCCGCAGTTCTTGTAGGATGCATGCCCATTACATATTCAGCCTTATAGTCTACCTCACTTGGGCTGATGCCAATTGCCAAAAACAAGTTAGTTAGTTGACCCTTGACATAGTAGAAGTCAATCTTTTCGTTGTCATGCTGCCAATTTTCAAAGTACATATTTCCCGCATACAGGGCAGCTAAGTGCTCATGTTCGTTGTAGATGTCGCCTTCAAGATCATAAACGCGCCCTTGTTCAAAGATGGCCAGCTGGTTTTGCTTGCGCGCCATGTTGTATGAAGCAGCATCAACCAAGCCAGTCATCAAATTCTGTCTAAGGGTAGAGCGACTGGAATTGAGTGGCATCTGAATTTCCACCGCTTTTTTGGGCTTTTTCATATAAGAAAGTGCCTTTTCAGGTGCGGTAAGAGAATATGAAATTGCTTCAACTAGACCTTGCCCCTGGACCACGCTCTTAATTCGCCTAATGGCATCTTCCTTTTGGGAATAGCCCCCGTGGGTTTCAGCCAAAAGCGGCTGCGTGGACTCAATATTGTCGTAGCCATACAAGCGTCCAACTTCTTCAACCAGGTCAGCCGGAACCGCAACATCCCACCGCCTTGCTGGAATATCAACAGTCAATTCGTCGCCTTCTATCTTGACTTCAAAGTTCAACCGATTAAATATGTGCAGCATTTCTGCTGGTGAAATTTTTGTTCCCAGGACCCGGTTAATATGGGTGACTGTTGTCTTAATTATTACTGGGGACCGCTTTTCGGCACTAGCTGCAAGTACGCCTTCTGCAACTTGGCCACCTGCTTCATTACGCAGCAAGAGTGCGGCCATGTCGAGTGCTCGCTCGGTTGCATCCCAGTTAACGCCCTTTTCATAGCGGCTCGATGCCTCTGTGCGGTTAGCATGACGCAAGGCCGACTTCCGTATTAGGGTCGGGTCAAAAACAGCTGCTTCAAGCAAAACATCTGTTGTATCGTCTTTTATTTCAGAGTTGAGCCCGCCCATTACGCCGGCCATCATTACTACTTGATCACCATTAGTAATGACAATGTCATTAGGATCTAGGTCGACTTCCTTGTTATTAAGTAGGGTTAGTTTTTCATTGGCCTTGGCCTGGCGGACTTCCAATTGTCTACTTGCAAAGGCACGGGCATCATAAGCATGCATGGGTTGACCAGTTAATAGCATCACGTAGTTAGTTACGTCCACAACATTGTTAATCGGTCTAATGCCGGCGTTCCATAGCCTTTTTTGCATCCACAAAGGACTGTCAGCTATCTTAACGCCAGCAACCTTGCGCAGGTAAAACTTGGGCGCTAGTCGTGGGTCAACTTGGGCCTTAAAATCTGAAGTCCAGTCTAATCCATCAGCCTTGAGGGTAACTTTTTCTACCTTAACCGGCTCATCTGTGATTGCTCCTACTTCATATGCAGAACCCTCCATGGAGAGCGTGTCTGCCCGATTAGGGGTGATATCAAAGTCAAAGATGTAATCATCCATGCCTAGCGGTTCAAAGACCTCTTGCCCAGGCTTAAGGCCAGCATCTGTTGGAAAAACATAAATGCCTGCACTGTATTTTTCTGGCACCAAGTTATCAGCAAAACCGATTTCTTGCAAACCACAGATCATCCCATTTGACTCAACGCCGCGCAACTTACCCTTCTTAATCTTGACATTGCCAGCAATCCGGGCACCAGGCAAGGCCACAACCACATCTTGACATGCAGCCACGTTCGGAGCACCACAAACGATTTGGTAGTCCTCATCTTCACCAACATTGACATGGGTAATATTCAAGTGAGTACCTTCAATTGGCTGGCAATCATTAATATGACCCACTACAAGCTTTTTCAAGCCTTCTTGCGGGTGTTTTACTTCAGCCACCTCAACACCGGTACGGGTGATTTTTTCGCCCAATTCCTGCGGATCTTGATCTAACTTAAGAAAATCCTGCAGCCACTGATATGAAACTAACATTATCTTTCCTCCCTGCTGAACTGTTCTAAGAAACGGACATCATTAGTATAGAAGTCACGGATGTCGTCAATCCCGTACTTGAGAATTGCAAACCGGTCTAAACCAACACCGAAGGCAAAGCCACCATAAACATCAGAATCAACCCCAGCATTTTCTAAGACGTTAGGGTGGACCATGCCTGCACCCAAGACCTCGATCCAACCAGTATACTTGCAGATTGGACAGCCCTTGCCATCACAGTTAAAGCAAGAAACGTCCATTTCCACAGATGGTTCAGTAAATGGGAAGTAGCTCGGCCGCAAACGGGTCTTGCGATCCTCACCAAAGACATGTCTGGTCATCATTTCTAAGGTGCCTTTTAAGTCGCCCATCGTAATGTTCTTGTCAATAACCAACCCCTCCATCTGCATGAACTGGTGGGAGTGTGTTGCATCATCATCATCGCGGCGGTAGACCTTGCCAGGACCAACCATTTTTAGTGGGCCCTTAGAGAAGTCAAACTTTTCCAATACACGGGCTTGGTCGCCTGAAGTTTGCGAGCGTAGCAAGTGCTCTGGATCAATGTAAAATGTTTCCTGCATGTCACGGGCAGGGTGGTCTTTAGGCAGGTTCATCATTTCGAAGACATAATGATCTGTCTCAATTTCAGGCCCTTGGACAACAGAGTAGCCCATTCCAATAAAGTACTTTTCCAAGTCATCAAGAATAATATTGATCGGATGCTTGGCGCCAAGGTGGGGCTCTCGACCTGGCAAGGTTACGTCAATTTTTTCTTTTTCAAGCTGCTCTTTGATCACGGCCTCAACAATTTCATTCTTAGCCTCGTCTAGTCTGGCATTAAACTTGTCTCGCAACTCATTTGCCCGTTGGCCAATCTCGCGCCGTTTGCTTGGATCCACATCCTTCATCGAATGCAAAATTTCAGTCAGTTTGCCTTTGCGGCCCACTAACTGAACCCGCACATCATTCAGCTTCTCTTCATTTTTCGCCTGTTCAATTTCTTCTAGGCCTTTATCATGCAGCTCTTTTAGCCGATCAAATAAATCCATGCTTTTTTCCTTTCAAACAAAAAAGCTCCGTCCCTAACAGGGACGAAGTTTCGCGGTACCACCCTAGTTTGGACTCTTTCGAGCCCACACTCAAGTTTTCGATAACGGGGAATACCGGAATTGATTAGATCCTACTAGTAAGGTGAAATTCACAGCCCCACTTAGACTTTTCTCCCAGCTCAATAAAAAAGTCTCTCTGTTAAGCGGTCACTGCTACTAGTCTTACTTTATCGTAATTACCTAATAGGATAATTCTTTTTGATTAAACTTGCAAGGGATAATTTGCCCTAAACCCACTTATCCGCCCAGTCATGAATCTGGTCAAAGACTGGCTTTAATTCAGCGCCCTTCTGCGTTAGACCATAAGAAATAATTTTGGTCTTATGATCAACTGAACGCTCAACAATGTCTTCTTGCTCTAGCTCTTTAAGCCGTTCAACAAGTACGCGGTCTGAGCAGGCTAAGACGCACCGTGCCAGGTCCTTGAAGCGCATGTAGTCGCCAGCACACAAGGAGCTGATTATTAGGCCATTCCACTTTTTGCCAATTATTTTGAATGCATTGATAAAATGGGCGCATGATTCATAATCAACTGCGCCACAATCGCTCTTGCCTTCTTCTTTTAAGTTTTGGATCATAATACCTGTCCTCCCACAGCAAAGTAATCTTAGCGTTATTATAAGAAAATTACTTACTAAAAACAAGTACAAGGCCTTAAGCAAAATGGTAAATGATGATGCCAGCTGCCACGGCTGCATTAAGTGACTCAGCCTTACCCTTGATGGGAATATAAAGCTTTTCCGCACAATTTTGCGCTAGTAGTGGCTCTACCCCGTGCGCTTCATTGCCAATTAAGATGCCTAGCTGCGCTACTGGATCGAAGTCTTGGAGCTGCTTGGCAGTCTTGTCCAACATGCTGGCAAAAACAGGAATACCATTGCTCTTCAAAGCTCCAATTACTTCTTCTATGTCTTGGACGATTAGGTTAATGTGAAATTGACTGCCCTGCATTGCCCGCTGCGTCTTAGGATTATATAGATCAACACTTTGGGGTGACAGAACAACACCGTCAAAGCCGGCTGCATCAGCAGTTCTAATAATCGTGCCCACGTTGCCTGGATCTGCTAGGTCGGCGAGCAAGACCCACTTGCCATAATTAAAGGGATAGTTTTTAGGTTGGCCGATCTTTAGTACCGCAAAAATATTTTGAGAATTCTTCGTGCTAGACAGGTGACGAGCAATAGCTACATTGATCATAATTACCTTTTTGCTGGTTAAATCCACCTGGTAATCAGCTTCAGCTTGAGACAGTGCATCTGCGCTTCCCAAGAGGTAAACATAGTTGCAGCCTGCCTTGAGCGCCTCCTCAATCAAGTGGAAACCTTCAATGAGGTACATTCCAGTATCCTCGCGGTATTTTTTTTGCTTTAACTTTGCTAAATCTTTAACCAGTTTATTATTGACTGAGCTAATTTGTTCCATTAATCAAACATCTTCTTTCAAACTTCATTATAGTGTAATATCTATGGCAGAGAATGGTAAAATCAAAATAGTATGGCAGAAAGGACTAAATATGGGGATTTTTAATAAACGTGACCACCAGCCATCAGGCCCAGCGGTCGAAACCTGGCAATTGACTGTTTCTGGCGTAGTCCAAGGCGTGGGCTTTCGCTGGAGCGTCTTAAACTTGGCCCAGCAAATGGACATTTCAGGCAATGTCCGCAACAACATTGATCAAACCGTAACAATCACTTTACAGTCAAGCCTAGACCGTGTCAACCAGTTTTGCCAGCAGCTACCACAAAATATTTCACAATTTGCTCGGATAACAGGTATTAAAAAAGAAAAATTGGTAAATGTAGCCAAAATGCACGGTTTTCATGTATTATATTAAGTATCGCAACAAGTAGCAAAATGGAGAAATCAATGAAAAAGTATCGTCAATATATTGGATTGGCTGTCCTTGCCTTGGCAGTCATGTTAACGCTGACAGGCTGTGCGCAAACCGGTAATTCAGCCACCACGCCACCTAATGGTGGCTTTTACGGGTGGATCTTTACTTGGATTGGCAAACCACTGCAAAACATTATGTTGCAACTATCTAACAAGATTGGTGGAGGCAATGGCGCTGGCTGGGCTATCATCCTCATGACCTTTGTAGTAAGGATGATCCTCTTGCCTTTAATGCTTACCCAGCAACGCAAGTCGACCACCCAACAAGAAAAAATGGCCCGGGTGCAGCCACAAATGAAGTTGATCCAGGATGCGATGAAACGCAAAGACCTGACTCAGGACCAACAGATGACGCTGGCGGGCTGGCAGCGCCAACTATATTCTCAGAACAACTTGTCATTGACAGGTGGAATGGGTTGCCTGCCCCTCATTATTCAGTTCCCAATCATGATTGGGATCTATCAGGCCGTTATGTATTCCAAGTTCTTAGCCAATTCAACCTTCTTCGGGATTTCCTTAAGTGAGCGTTCCATCGCGGTCACGGTTGTGGCCACGGTCTTTGCCTTTATCCAGGGCTACATTTCCTTAATTGGCATCCCGCAAGAGCAAAAGAAACAGATGCAGTCAATGATGTTGATGAATCCGCTGATGACTTTATTCATCTCAATGTCCGTATCTGGCTCTGTTGCCCTCTACTGGGCAGCCGGCAACGTCTTCATGGTCCTTCAGCAAGTGATTGTCACCTTCATCATTATGCCTAAGGTCAAAAAAGAAGTAGACGAGGAACTCAAGCGCGAACCAATTAAGGAAGTCGTCACCAAGGACAAGGTTGATGAACTGCTTCAAAATTCAGGTGTTGCGCCTCAAGCCATTAAGCAGGAAAAAGAGATTCATGAGAATCTGCGCAACCGCAACAAGGGCAAACAACATAAACGCCCATAAAGAATAACAACAAAATAAAAAGCACTAGCATTTTCAGCTAGTGCTTTTTTTATTTTGCTGTTAGGCCATTTTGGCTTCGGCTTTGCAAACGCTCAGCCTGGTTCTTAGTCAATCTAGGAAAGACAATGATAAATTGACTGCCCTGACCTTCGACAGAGTCTACGCTAATCTTTCCGTGATAGCTTGTTACCAGCTTTTGAGCAATTGACAGGCCAAGGCCATTGCCGCCCTTTTCGCGAGTTCTGGCCTTATCTACCCGGTAGAAGCGGTTGAAGATCTTGTCTTGTTCTTTGGCAGAAATACCCTCGCCGAAGTCTTGAACAATTATCTGGACTTCATCACTAGCTAACCCAGCAGAAATATTTATTTGCTTGCGATCAGTTGAATACTTGATACCGTTATCAACTAGTATCACCAATAGTTGCTCTAAGTGTTCCTGGTAGATCTGGATTTGCGTATCTAGTGGCAGGTCATCCAAATCAAGCTGGATTGAAAAGTCTTGGTGCACCATTGCCATATCGCCCGCAACACGTTTAAGAACATCGGCAACCTTGGTGACGGCATTAGGATATTGCACACTGATTTGTTCTGCCCGGGTCAAGTCGAGCATCTCTTGAATAAGGTGCTGCATCCGCTTGGCTTCTTGCAAAGAGGCTGTAATCGATTCTTCCAAAATTTCGGGATCTTCCTTGCCCCAACGTTCTAACAAATTCAGGTGGCCCTCAATTACCGCCACCGGCGTGCGCAATTCATGAGAAACGTCACCCACAAATTCTTTTTGCTGGTCAATGTAGCCCTGCATGCGGTCCAACATTTGGTTGAAAGAAACAGCCAACTCCTGAAGTTCGTCATGACGGTGCAAGTCGCGAATTCTGGCCGTACTGTTAGGGTCATGGTTAACTTCCAAGGCCACTTGGGACATCTCTTTAAGCGGCTTCACAATACCACGCACAATCACATAGGAAATCACAATAAAGATCACGATTGCGAGCAAGGAGATCCAGACCATCCACTTAAGAAGATTTTTCATCAAGCCATTGTAATAAGACATTTTATTGGCAACAACGATGTAGCCGGTCACTTTACCAGTTTTTAGCGACCTAACCTTCTGGTAGGTTAGCAATTCTTGGCGGCGTTTTTGACGAACTCGCTCCATCAAATAGTCGCCCTTGATTGCTTTGAATTTAGGAATCTCCCCGCCATTATCAAAAACGTCTTCATGATCCAAATTATAGACAACTACCGTTAGATCGGGATTGGTCAATGATGAAAGCAGGTCATCGCTAAAGGCGCTGCTGTTACGAGCATCATTGTCAATCGGTGAGTCCCCCTGCATTATTCGCCGCGCTGATGGCGTGAGTGCTGGAACCACGTTGGCAATTTGTAATTCTGTGGGAATCACGTTCAAGTTGTCGTTGAGCTTGTGCACCATCTGAATTGATGTTTCCTTCTGCTGGATCATCGACTGCTGGCCCACAAATGAATAAATAATAACTGAAAAGACAATAAAAGAGACCATAATCGTCAATGCGACGACACTTACCCAACGTACAATTAATGACGTGTGTTTGGTCTCTTTTTGATTTTTATTTTTACTTTTTCTCATCGTCTTCATCTCTTACCATATATCCAGTGCCGCGGACGGTCTTGATATGTGATTGTTGACCTGGAATGTCGATCTTGTTGCGTAGGTAGCGCACGTAAACCTCAACTACATTAGTTTCAATGTTTGAACTGGGACCCCAAATCTTGGATAGCAGCTGGTCACGACTTACGACGTTGTTCTTGTTCTTAATCAAGGTCATCAGCAAGTTGTATTCACGCTTAGTTAGATCCACTGCCTTGCCATCACCCCGGCGAACAATCCGGTTGGCCGTTTCAATGGTCAAGTCCTTGAACTTAACCACTTTCTTTTCGATGGTATCATCAGAAGCATCCTTTTCAATCTTCACGCGCCGCAAAACAGCTCGCAAACGGGCCAGTAGCTCCTCAATTGCAAAGGGCTTGACGATGTAGTCATCAGCACCGTGGTCCAATCCAGAAACTCGGTCAATAACAGAATCTCTAGCTGTCATCATAATGATGGGAGTACTCTTAACTTGACGAACACGCCGGGCAATCTCTAGTCCGTTCAAGTCAGGAAGCATGAGGTCAAGCAGAATTGCATCGAAGTCTTCATTTAAGGCCAAGTCAAGTGCCTTGCGTCCATTGCTTTCAACAGTAGTGTCGTATTTTTCATGTTTTAATTCTAATTCAACAAAGCGCGCCAAGTTCTTTTCGTCTTCAACAATTAAAATTTTTGCCATTTTTTGTCCTTCTCATAATCAAAAATAATAAATTAACTTTAAAATCATATTAACAAGTAAAGCATACTTTACAAATGCCCTTAATACAAGATTAAAAATCGGTTTTGTCATAATACTGGTGGGTCTTACTTATGCGAAGAGCCCTCGTCGCCGCCTTGTGCGTCCAACAGTTCTTTAAGCTTGGCAAAGGCAGGGTTTACCTGATTCTTCTTTTCCTCAGCAAATTCATGTTCAGAAATGACGGACCATCCCTTGCCTTGCGGGTAGATGCCCTGCTCCTGCTCTTCGGCTGTTAAAACTGTCGTTGGAATATGCAACAAGATATTGTCCTCAACTGCTGTTTGCAAGTCGATTATATCACCAGCCACTTTCACCAGGGGAACAGCACTTTCATCAACCTTTTTGGCAGGCAGATCACCTTCAGTATAGTTTTCGCTAAAGTGAAAGTCCTCCTTGAGTGCTACTGGAGCTAGACTACGACTTGAGGGTACAACTAGGTCGGCTTGAACATCAAAGTTACCACTAACAAATGGTTCATTGTAGAAAACAACCCCCTTGAGCCTGATGTCCTTGACTTCATAGATCAATTTCTGACTGCGCTGTAAAAATTCTGGTCGCGTTTCTACTTTGCAATCGAGTTCTATCTGGGGAGCTGCACTGTTTTTTACTTGGGAAAAGTTAATCGTTAACATCTTAAACCTCCAAAGGACGCCGACCAAAGTTTTGATCAACTTGCAATACTTGCTCAACCAAGCGGTCAACGCGCAGCTGCAAGTGCATTGAGCCGGTTCTAGTGTTCTTTTGATCAACTTTGGAAATAATAGTGGCCGCCGTATTCTTCCTAATCTGCTTCAAGTACTTGCGGCCCAACTTGCTATAACCCAACAAGAAAAGTGCCTCATGGTCAAAGCTGCCCAGCATATCGTCTTGCGTTACATTCAATAACGTGTACAGACTGAGCCTGCGCAAGCGTGAATAAGTATAACGCTTTGACTTTACGCGGCGCAAGAATTCCGTGAAGTTTTGGGCCAAGTGGATCTCTTGCTTCATCTTATATTCTAGACCTTCGCTCATTTGGTAAATTTGCTGCAATTCTGCCAAAGACGAAGATTCAATCCGATACTTCAAAAAGGGAAAGAGAACATTCCAATTGGGGTAAGCCTTTTGCTGGTAGAGCATGCGCACCTCTTCTTTTGGCATCCACTGTTCTAATTCATCATTTAATTTAGTATGCAAGATAATATTGCGGATTGCACTTGCACTTTGAACCACTCCATTATTTTGCAAAATATCATCATGACCGGCACCAATTCGATTGATTGGGTGGAGATCCAATGGGTTGCCCAAGTTGTGGTTAGCCACAGCATAGGCAAGGGCCAAGATCGAGTTGGGCTCATTAACTTCATGACCAACCTCGCGGGCCACCATCTGGTTGTACTGGGTGGAGTAGGTTTGGCTGTAATCGTTGAAGTCCATATGACTCTGCGGAATTTCAGCAATCTTGCTGCCCAGATAGGCAAAGTTTTGGGTTGCATCCTCAACGCCAAAGATCAAGTCAGTAACACCCAGCTTGGCCAGTTGGTCAATACTACCCAGAGCAAAAAGGTCGGCCGGTTCAACGGAAGTAGAAAAAGGCAGTTCAAACACCAAGTCTGCCCCGCTAGCAAGTGCGGCATGGGCACGGGACCACTTGTCCATAATTGCCATTTCACCGCGCTGGACATAGTTGCCCGACATCACGACCACAATGGGATCTTTGCTACCCGCAATATAGCGCGCCTTATTCATTAAAAATTCATGTCCGCTATGAAAAGGATTATATTCGGCAATAATTCCGACTACACTCATTATCAGCTAATCTTCCTCTATTGCTAACTTCTTACCGTCAGTCCATAGTTTTTCAACCTTATAAAAATCTCGGGCTTCTTCTGTAAATACATTGACCACAACATCGCCCAAGTCGAGCAGCAGCCAGTTGGATTCGCTTGTGCCTTCAACGCGGTAGTCATAAAAGTCAACCTTATGTGCTTCATCAATGATGGCATTCGCAATTGCATGCAGCTGCCGGTTTGAGCCGGCACTGGTTACAACATAATAATCCGCTAAAATGCTGTATCCCTGCATGTCATAAGCTGCAGTATCCTCGCCATGGCGGTCACTAATTGCCTTTAATGTGAAGGCCAGTACTTCTTTATTAGTCATTTTTCTCCTTATTTGTCTTAACACTCCATACGTTATATGAATCTAAAGTGCGGGGGTAGATCTTGTCACGCTTCTTAATTAAAAAGTCCAAGGTATGCGCTAATTGGTATCCTACGCCCTCGTCTAAGTTGGCGCAAGTTATCTGACGGGCTTCTTCAACTCCAGAAAAAGCGCGCCCAGGTTCAATATAGTCGGCCATGAAAACAATCTTGTCAAGCGTGGTCATTGTTATATCACCAGTGGTGTGACGACTTACAGCTGTTAAAATTTCTTTATCAGTGATTTTTAAATCACGTTGAATAAAGTAGGTGCCAACTGGTCCGTGCCAAATTCTGCGTCCCCAGCTCAAGAGGTCTGGATCAAAGCCTTCATTCTTGATTACCTGGCGGTATTCTGCAACCGGAACTTGTTTGGCATAATCGTGAACAAAGCCGGCCAAGGCAGCCTTGTCTTCATCATAATTGTTCAGCTTGGCCAACTTGCGCGCAGTCTGGCTGACACGCACGCAATGGTTGAAGCGGTCTTCATCCATATTGCTTTTTTCTCGGGCTATTAGCTCACTGCTGCTCAATGGTGAGTAAGTGTTCTTAAAAGATAAATCAGTCATGATACAGCCCCTTTTTATGGATATAATTGCGAACGGTATCTGGCACCAAGTACCTGATTGAACCCCCAATAGCCAGCGTTTGACGGATAGCAGTCGAACTCACATCAATGGCGGGAACATCTACCCAAATCATGGGCAATTGCGCCTTTTGCGGATAGCCAGCACGCTGAACGCCGACTAAGGTAGCCAAACGGGCTAACTTGGTTGGCTCTTTCCACCTGTCTAAAGAATTAACCTGGTCGCTGCCCATAATTAGGTAGTAGTGGTTCTGCGGTTGTGCTTCTCGCAGATACTGAAGCGTGTCAATAGTATAGGAAACGCCCCCGCGGTATAGCTCAAAAAGCTTAACCTGGAAGCGCGGATTGTCTTGGGTTGCTAGTTCTAGCATGTTGGCTCGGTCTTGGGCCGAAACTGTTGGGGCATCCTTTAGCGGCGGAATATTGGTTGGGATAAACCAAATCTCGTCCAGGTGCAACTTGGTCAGCACCTGTTCAGCTACAATTAGGTGGCCGAGATGGATCGGATTGAAAGTTCCACCTAAGATGCCAACTTGTTTACCCTTGCTTTGATCTTTTGCATGTTCTTCTTTAACCTCAACAGAATGAGTTGGGGCAAAATCTTTTGCTAGTGCAATCATCAAATCCCCCCTAAATTAAAGCTCGTCTAATACCTAAACCAATTTTACCAGGAGTATAAGCTTTAACTAAGCAATTTTCCGGTACGGTAATAAAGCCAATGCCGCCAAATAACAGATCACTTTTAGCCGATGTACGCATTTCCTGCCCTTGCAGCTGTGGCAGGCTGTCTGTTTTATCTGGCGGAGACAGTAATTCACCCACGTGCTTGTTATAAAATTCATCCGCCTTTTCCGTTTTGGTCCGGTGAATATATAGTTCACGGGCAGCATAAACCGTAAAGCTGGCTGGGTCACCCTGTAGGTAGTCCAGGCGGCCAAGCCCAGCCAAAAACAGAGTGTTGCCTGGCTTAAGCTGGTAGGTGGCCGGTTTAAGCGGCTTTTGCGGTGAAATCACTGCTAGTTCCTGTGCATTCAACCTGGTGGCCAACTGGTTGTCCGTCAAAATGCCCGGCGTGTCTACCAGCAGGTGGCCATTTTCTAATGGTATTTCAATTTTGTCAAGCGTTGTTCCTGGAAACCGGGAAGTTGTGATTAGATTTTTAACATCACCCATCTGATCGATAATCGCATTGAGCAAGGTTGACTTGCCCACGTTCGTCATCCCCACAAAGTAAACATCTTGATCCTTAGACGAACTATCCAAGTAGGCAATCAAATTATCCAGATTCCGCTTGTTCTTGGCACTCACCAGAAAAATTCTCTTAGGGAAGAGACCCACACGATTGGCCTCTTGACGCATCCAGTCCTTGATCTTGCTTTGGCGTGAATTTTGCGGAAAAAGGTCAAACTTGTTGCCCACCAAAATGAAGTCATTATTGCCAATAAAGCGCTTGAGTGATGACAATAATGAGTTTGTAAAGTCAAACAAGTCAACTACATTGACAATCAATGCCTTCTTGGTTGCCAGCGAGTTAAGCAAGGCTAAAAAGTCATCATTGCTAGCTTCCACTGGCATAATTTCATTGTAGTGACGCAAGCGAAAGCAGCGTTGGCAGTATACGTCAATATCACTGTCTTCACTCTGAGTGGCCTGCTTTAACCGGGAAGCCGGCAAGTAACCAGCTTCGGCTGGATCTTCTGATTGCAAGGCAGCACCGCAACCAATACAAATAATTTCATCGTCCATTTTTCAACGTCTCCTTAAAAGTTACTGGGTGTGAAAGTGCCAGAATAGCAAAAATAATTTTTTCAAAAAAGCGGTTGATGCGGGTATTCCATTTGTCGGTTTCAACCAGCGGCTTGACCAGGACTGATTGTACACCAGCCAGGTTGCCAGCCTGCATGTCTGTAATTAACTGGTCTCCCACCATCATCACTTGCTTCTTAGCCAGGTCAAGTTCGCGCCGCTTGCGCGTAATTGCAAACGGCAAGGGTTTTCTCGCTTTGGCAACAAAGTCAATATGGTAGGGTTTCAAGACCTTGCCGATTCGCTCGGCGTTATTATTCGAAACAACCACAAGCCTGATTCCAGCTTTAGCCAAGCGCTGGTTGAGGTTGTCCATCTCCTTAGCCGTTTCAAACTGGTTCCATGCCAAAAGCGTATTGTCCAAGTCAGCAAATACGGCCCGAATATCCAGCTGGTGAAGCGTATCAGTATCTAAGTGGTAAATTGTATCAATTGTATAACGTGGCCTGAATAACATTCAACTTCCCCTTCATTATTATTGCCCTAGTCTAATATATCAAATTAGGAGCGTCAGTGCTAAATTTAGCCATAAAAAAACGGCGCCTTCAGCGCCATTTTAAAATTAATTTAAAGCTTTTTTAGCAGTTGCGGCTAATTGTGCAAAAGTCTCTGAATCGTTATAAGCGATGTCAGCCAACATCTTCCGGTTCATGTCAACACCGGCAAGCTTTAAACCGTGCATTAACTTCGAGTAAGAGATGTCATTTTGTCTTGCTGCAGCATTGATTCTGGCAATCCATAACTTTCTGAAGTCACTCTTGCGTCTTCTCCGGTCCCGGAAAGCGTACCGGTAAGATACAAATAATTGGGTACTTGCAGCTTTAAATTGCAAGTGCTTTGCGCCACGGTAACCCTTGGCAAGCTTCATAACCTTCTTACGACGTTTACGTGTTACTGTTCCACCTTTAACTCTTGGCATTTAAAATTCCTCCTAAATATCGTCTTTACTTCATGATTAACGCATTTGCGAGAGCATCTGTTTAATGCGCTTCAAGTCGCTGCGTGAAACTAATGCAGCCTTTCTCAAATGACGACGTTGTTTCTTGGTTTTGCCATGGAAACGGTGACCAGTAAAAGCATGGTGACGCTTTAAAGCACCAGAAGCTGTTCTTTTAAAACGCTTAGCAGAAGCGCGGTGAGTTTTCATTTTAGGCATTTTCTAATTCCTCCAAATAACTATTTATTTTTATCACTCTTCGGAGCGAGCATTAAGAACATTGAACGGCCTTCCATCTTAGGACTGCTAATTACAGTAGCAATATCCGCTGTGGCTTCAGCCATCTTTTCCAGAACTTCACGCCCTAATTCCTTGTGAGTAATAGCTCGACCCCTGAATCTAATCGATACACGAACCTTGGCACCCTCTTTAGTCAGAAACTTTTGGGCGTGCTTCAACTTCGTATTGAAATCGTTACCCTCAATGGTGGGACTTAGGCGGATTTCCTTGACGTTAACCATCTTGGATTTCTTCCGGGATTCTTTGACCTTCTTTTGTTGTTCAAAGCGAAATTTGCCGTAGTCCATAATGCGGGCAACTGGCGGCTTAGCATTAGGCGAAATCAGAACTAAATCTAAGTCTGCACTGCTGGCCTGACGTAGAGCTTCAGTCTTGGTTACAACCCCAACTTGTTGGCCTTCTTCATTAATTAAACGAACTTCGCGTGCGCGTATTTGGTCGTTTAATATCATATTCTTTGGTATAATTCTTCACCTCCATAGTGATTCGAGGACAAGAAAAGAGCGGGTATAAGTTACCCGCCCTTAATCAACAGAAAATATTGATCAGCCCAGAGGTCAACTTAACTTAGGCGAGGAGCGGGAAGCTCCTTCTTGTTCTCAACTAAAATAATTATACGCACTTTATGTCCAAGAGTCAATACACCATGCGTAAAAATGTGCTTTTTATGCTCGATTAGTCCTTATGGTGCTTCAACCAGGCAGCGCCAACTGTACCCAGTACTAATAATTCGCCTAAAGCCAGTAGCGCAAAACTATCATGTTTGCTGGTGCCGGTTTGCGGCAACCTGTCCTTTTGTCTTGCTGACTCGATCGGAGCTGGATCATTACTCTTCTTGCCCAACTGCCGCGTCCTTTTTTTACCCGAATTATTAGTTGTTTTAGGCGGCTTGGGCCTAGATGGCTTCTGCACTGTTGGTCTAACTGGATTAGCAGGTATTGGATTAATTGGTGCCGGACTAACAGGTGGGATGACCGGATTGACCGGTTGTGTTGGGTTATCTGGTACCGGTGGCACTGGCGGTGTTGGATTATCTGGCGCTGGCTGTACTGGTGGCGTGACCGGTGGCACCGGCGGCTTTGGATCATCTGGCGCTGGTGGTGTAAATGGGTTTAGCGTGTAAACATACGTAACCTCTTGTAGGGCAGCAGTGAATTAACCATCTGGATTACCCCTTACTTCTTTGAGGGTATAATCATCAAACTGTATTGGTTCCGTATGATAGGGATCGCCAACTTTACCTGATAAGTTATAGTAGGAATCCAAACCGGCGTTCTCATATCATCCTCATAATTCACTCTAACAGTACTTAAGCTGTCCGGCGAATCCTTACGATAAACATAATTAATTGTCTTGGGAGCTAGTTAATCAAAATCACTATAAGCATCACCCCAAAATGTAACCAGAGTATAACCCGGGATCACCTCTTGATAGTTTAATGGGTTGATCTTTTCACCAATTAAGCCGCGAATGTCGCGGTCAGCAACTAGTTCATTGCCATCTTCATCTTGGTAGTGGGCCGTTACATTCCCGCTACGAATATAAGTATCGGCATCTATTTCAGCCTTATACTTAGTCATAAACTCTTCTGGAGGCCAAAGGTTCTTTCCTTTAGCATCAACCATCGTGCCACCAGCCAAGTTGATCCATTGACTGTATGGGGGTTGCCCACTGCTAATTCCTTCTAACTCATCCCAATATTCAAGAGCTGCATTTTTGACATCGCTGTCTTTACCCAATACTAGAATTTCCAGTTTGGGCAGACCAGAGAGCATCGCAAACATAGCTTGATCAGCATCACCCATAGCCGGCTGATCAAAAAAAGGTGTGTTCTTCATGCTAAAGATGCTTAGGTCCAGCTTTTCTAAGTTCTTGCAACCATCAAACATGCCTCCCATATTGGTAACTTTAGACGTATCGAAGCCAGATAGGTCTACGCTCGTTAGACCTGCACAATATGAAAACATGCCATGCATATTTGTGACTTGGCTAGTATCAAAGTGACTAACGTCCAAAGTAGTGAGCTCTGTGCAGCCAGAAAACATTTCGGTCATATCTGTAACTTTAGACGTATTCCACTGGGAAACATCCAAGCTTGTTAACTTTGTCCGATGAACCGTACCATTGCTAATAGATAAAATATTAAACATATTACTCATATTAGTCACTTGGGACGTATCCCAATGGCTGACATCCAAACCGTTAATATTATTGCAAAAACTGAACATTCCGTTCATATCTGTAACTTTAGACGTATTAAAGTTACTTACATTTACGGTTGGCAGATTGTAGCAGTCATTGAACATATTTGACATATCTGTAACATTGGACGTATCCCAAGTATCTAATTTAATGCTAGTTAAATCGCCGCAAACCCAAAACATGCCTGACATATTTTTTACTTTACTAGTATTCCAATGATTCAAATCCAGGTTAGTAAGACTGTAACAAGAGTCAAACATATTTGACATATCAGTTACTTCTGAAGTATCAATGTTATCCAAACCTTCAATATTAGTTAGGTTTTCTAATCCTCTAAATAATGCATGAACCGAACCAATAAATTTGAATTTCCCATTGAATTTTATTTGTTCAATATCATCTTTTCCAATCCAGTCTATATTACCCCAAAATTGCTTTGGATCAGTCAACTCTTGGGGATGTGTATCTGTACCACCTGGAATTTCTATGGTCTTTGAAATGTTGTCATAGCTTGCAGTTAATCCATTCCAACTTATGTTAGACACTGTACGTTTCAGACCACTAGTATTTGGATTAGTCTTTATCCCTTGGCCGGCCTCACTATTAAAAGCGACTTGCTTAGTTGACCGATCCTCATTATTTGTATCTGTACTTGTTGGAGCTTCTTGGTCATTGCCAGTCTTAATGTCCTCTGCAAGTGCATCATCTGGCTGAACAGGGGTTGTGGTACCCCCCCCCCCTCATTTTTTGAAATATTATCCACTCTATTGGAGTTGGAGCCTTCTTGAATTTCTTGACTAGTTAGGTTATCGGCTTTAATTTCCTTGGTATTAAAAAGACACAAACTTAAAGCAGCGGCTGTTGCGTTACTAAAAAGTATTTTTTTGCCTGTACTATGTACAGCATTCTTGCTCATAAAAAGATTCCCTTCGCGATGAAATTATTAAATCATCAAAGTTATTTATTTTAACAGAACAAATATACAGTATTCTACATAAATAAGCAAGATTAGTGTCTCAATTTATAAACATGTGATTAACTGTGCAATCAAATCGTTACTGTTATTTTGGTATCAAAAAAGCGGGTCTAAAGCCCGCTTTCATTAAGATTTTTTAATATTCATCGTGCTTACCGCCATAAAGTATGCTTAAAATAACATTAATTTTTAGCAAATTGTTCTACCAAGCTTTAAAACGTTGAAACCATCTGCCACCGATTGCAACCACCAGCAACATACAACCTAAGATTTGCTGCCCAAAATTAGCAGACTCACCGGTGCCTGTCCGCGGCAACGTTTTGCTTTGGCCAGCAGGTTTATTTATTTTGGGAGCGGCTTTCTCACTTTTCTGGATTAGCTTTTGTCTTACTTGAGCTTTTTTATTTGTGCCTGTGATAGTTGTGCTTGTAATAGTTGTAACTTGCTCTTTTCCAGGTTGATTGGGATTCGCTACCGGTACAGAAACTGAATGAACTGGTTTAAGGACATAAGCAAGCCTTTTTTTGCTTTATCAACTTATGATTTCTTACCCATTCAAGACTAGTGGCTGCCCCCATTAGACATCAAAAAAGCGGGTTTTTAGCCCGCTAATATTAAACAAATTATGTGACACTTTTTGAGTTTTGTACGTTATCAATGTTTGCCTGCACTTGCAATTATCAATTTCGATAGTACATCTTCTTATAATTAAATCCTGGTACCTTACTGAACCACTTTGTGATTAGACGGTTGTATTCGCCGCTTTTTTTGATTTTGCCAATTGCTTGATTGACAGCCTGCAAAAATTCGGGCTGGTCCTTGTTAACAGCAATTCCATATGGCTCATGCGTAAAAGTGCCACCGCGAACAAACAAGCCCGGATTTTGAACTGCTATTCCATAAAGGACACTATTGTCGCTGGTTAATGCATCGCCTTGCCCAGACTTTAATGCTGAAACAGCTTGACCATAGTCTTGCATGGTCACCACTTTTGCCTTAGGGACTATCTTTTTAACCATTTCCACAGAATTATCGCCAACAATTCCAATTACAACTTTGTTGGCCAAATCATGAACATTTTTGATTGGCGAATTCTCTTTTACTAGTATGCCTTGGCCTGCTTGAAAATAAGGCTGGGAAAAACTAACGATCTTGGCTCGATCTGGCGTAATGGTCATTGTCGCAATCACAGCATCAACATTGTTATTCTTTAAGAGTGGGATTCGCGACTGGGCCGTTACCAAAGCAAACTTCGCCCTGCCTTGAGGGCCCAATATTGCTTTCGTGACAGCCTTTGCCATATCAACATCAAAGCCCTTTTCTTGGTCATCCTTAATATCAATCAGACTAAACAGTCTTTTATCGCCTTCAACTGCCCATGTAATTGTCTTGCTTTCCCGGACCTCTTTTAAGGTGGACTGGTGAGATGCGTTTTTCCCACAAGCAGTCATAAGGAAGGCACAAAGCACTACACACAGTGGCCAAACTTTCTTTTTCATGCTGCTTTCCTCGCTCGTTCAATCAAATGCTCTAAAAGCCTTTGTGGAATAATTGCCTCGTTATCTTCTGCGGCTAAAGCCAGGACTGCAAATCCATTTAAACTGATGGCAGTGGTGAATCAGGTTGACACCACCTTAATATAGAAACTAGTGCTGGCATGAAAATGATTTAACGTCTTCATCGATTTCATGGATGAATTCATCAAGACTCTTAGCCACTTCTTCTTCCGTACCGTACCGGCGAACGTTGACACCGCCATCCTGCATTTCTTTGTCACCTAAGACCAAGGTATATGGAACTTTTTGTGTTTGTGATTCACGAATCTTGTAGCCTAGCTTTTCATTACGCAGGTCAACTTCTGCCCTGAAGCCGCGCTTGTTGAGTTCAGCCTCCACATTCTTGGCATAGTCAGAATGCGCATCCAGGTTAACTGGAATCACTTGTACTTGCACTGGGGCTAGCCAAGTTGGGAATGCACCCTTGTAGATTTCAATTAGGTAAGCAATGAAGCGTTCCATTGTCCCTACAATGCCGCGGTGGATCATGACTGGACGGTGTTCTTCGCCATCTTGGCCAACATAAGACAAGTCAAAGCGCTCAGGCAACATGAAGTCGAGCTGGATTGTTGACATCGTTTCGTCTGCACCCAGGGCAGTCTTGGTTTGAATGTCAAGTTTAGGACCATAAAATGCTGCTTCACCTTCTGCTTCAACGTAGTCAAGGCCCATGTCGTCCATTGCCTTCTTGAGCATTGACTGGCTTCTTTCCCACATTTCATCATTAGCAAAATATTTTTCCGTATTTTTCGGATCGCGGTATGACAGTCTGAAGTAGTAGTCAGTAATATCAAAGTCCTTGTATACATCCATAATCAACTTCAAAATCTTGGCAAATTCTTTTTGCACTTGGTCAAGCGTAACGAAGGTGTGACCATCATTCAAAGTCATTTCCCGGACACGTTGCAGTCCAGACAAGGCACCAGACTTTTCATAACGGTGCATCATGCCCAACTCAGCAATTCGGATTGGCAATTCCCGGTAAGAGCGGATGTGGTGTTTGTATATTTGGATATGGGACGGACAGTTCATGGGACGCAATTCCAGCATCTCACCATCACCCATATCCATTGGCGGGAACATATCATCACGGTAGTGAGCCCAGTGTCCTGAAGTCTTGTAGGCGTCTAGGTTCATCAAGACTGGCGTGTAGACGTGCTTGTAGCCATCAGCAACTTCCCTATCGATGATGTAGCGCTCAACTACCCGGCGAATGGTTGCACCCTTTGGCAACCAGTATGGAAGACCAGCACCAACTTTAGGATCAACGAAGAAGAGGTCCAGGTCACGACCAATTGTCCTATGATCGCGTTCCTTAATCTCAGCCCGTCGCTTTAAGTCTGCATCGAGATCAGCCTTCTTGAAAAATGCTGTGCCAGAAATCCGTTGCAACATAGGATTGGATGACTGCCCCTGCCAATATGCACCAGCAACTGACAAGAGTGCAAATTGCTTGATCTTGCCAGTGTTGGGCAGCAACGCTTCAAAACCAAAATCAACAAAGTCGCCCAACTTGTATGCACTAACCTGATCGCCTTCTTCTTTTAGCAATGCAAGCTTAAAGGGATCATCTTTAAATATTTCTACCAATTCTGACTTAGGGAGCGAAACGGCTTCAATTTTATTGCCAGCCTTAATTTCTTTTTTAACTGCCTTTTCAAGTTCTGGCAGCTCGCCCACACCAACTTGATTTTCCTTGTCTGTGTCAACAAAGAAGCCATCAGCATCAGCTTCATGCTCACCCAAGCGCAATTCAGGGTATGCCTTCTTGGCAGCTGCTTCAAGGACAAAGGCTACAGTGGAACGAAGAACGTTCAAACCATCTTCGTCTTTATCAGTAATAATAGCAACTTGTGCATCGCGATCGATTACAAAATCAAGGGAATGCAGCTTCTTGTCAACGCGACCGGCAAGTGCAGCTTTACCCAGTGATGTAGAAATATCATGCGCAATGTCCCCAATGGTGATTGCTTGATCATAGTTACGTTTTGCGCCATCTGGCAGAATAACTGAAAAGCTCATATTTACTTACCTCCAAATAAAAAAGTCCCAGTGCAATATGCACTGGGACGTATTTAGCGTGGTTCCACCCAAAATTAAGTTAGATTGGTCCAACTTATCTCGTTACGAATTGATAGTGGAATTCACCCTGATTTAAAACTTTGTTAGTGGATGAGTGGGGTGCGTCTTCGGTGGGAACTTCCAGAATATTGTCCCTCTCTCTGTCTTGAAGCGCATCATGTTCATTCATTGAAGATAATTATACATAAAGAAAACATGAATGCAAGTCTTTTTTGACTAGTGGCGGCGGTTGACCCCAGAAACAGTTACCTCAGTTGCTAATGCCCGTACCCGTTCCATGAGACGAGCCGCCTTAACTGGATCAATGGCATTCTTAGTTTCCTTGAAGTGTTCTTCTAAGTCAGCCATTGCCAGGTTAGAAGAGAAGAAAGTGGGCAAGATATTGTCCATACGAGCTTGCAAAATCACGGCTAACACTTCATCTCGCGACCATTGGCTCAAATTTTCAGCACCAATATCATCTAAAATCAACACATCACTCTTGGCAATACGCTGAATTTCATCTGGCAGCGAATTGTCGCCAAAGTGACTAGATAGGCTGGCAATAAAGGTGGGCACATGCAGGAAGACTACTTGCTTGTTCATAGCCGCAATTTGATTTGCAAGTCCAGCCAGCATGTAGGTCTTACCGACACCAAAATCACCTGACAAATAGAGGCCTTTTTGGTGAATATCTTTAGTAAAGTTTGCCAAAAACTGGTTGATTTTTTCAAGCGCATTCAAACGCTCTGAAGTTACATCAACCTTGCTCAAGTACACAGCGTGCAATGACTGCGGCAAATTAATCAAGCGAACATGTTTTTTGATGCTCAACTCGCGATCACGAGCAATTTTACTTGCTTCAGGGACATACTGCAGGTCAATTGCATTACTGTTCAGAATCAATTGCGGCCGATAGCCTGCCGTAACCGGGTCATGCTTGTGCTGGCGCTGGCAAAACTCATAGAGGTTTGACATGCTTTTATCAATTATTTCTGGCGTAATCTTGTCCTTGTGTTCATCAATAAATTGCTGCACTTTAGGCTCAGACAAGACCTGCTGGCGAATCGTATCTTGATTTTCATTTTTGACTGCACCTGCTTTAATTTTGTCCATATAGTCACCAATAGATTGCATATCTCTCACCTATTTCAAACCAGTTTGGTCCTCTAGATTCTTAAAAAGTTTCTTCAAATCTTCTGCAGAAACATCCGTATCAGCTTCTGCCTTGTGCTTGCTCCAGTCGGTACCCTGTTCAACCCGCTTCTTCTTAGCAGGATATCGCTGGTACTTGCCCTTATTCTGCTCTCTTTTCATCATGTATTCAATGGCCTGGCTGCCATTCTTGACGCCATGCTGCAGCCAGTCGTGCAGGATCTTGTTAGCCAGACGATAAGAAACATTGGGGCCGCTCTTAAGGCAGGCATAGGTCAAAATGTTGAGCAGTTCTGCAGGAATTCCCTTTTGGTTATATAAGTCATCCAGTACCCGGTATTCACTGGCATCCACAAAGTCATGCCGGTCCGTTTTTAATTTATACAAGAACTGGCTGGGTGTTTCAGCTTGTGCCTGCTGCAGGGCCTGCTGGTCTTTGGGACTAAAGTGCGTCTTGCCCGCATCAATGCTGCCTTCAGCTTGCGTCTGTTCTTTGAGCAGCTTGCGTGTACTGTCTGCATGAATATTATTAGCAATGGTCTGTTTGACCAGTGTCATGTTTAGCTGATAGTCACCGCGCAAACATGGCAAAGCCTCATCCACAAAGTCTTGTTCAGACAGGCCATAGGTCCGCATGATACTGCGAATTGCTGCCTTGTTTTTATCAATTTCGGTCCCTGCTATCTGGTAAATTTCAAATTGCTGCTTCATGAACTCCCAATCAATATTGTCTTGGTCATTAATGTTGGCCTTATTGCTGGAAGACAGCCTGTTTTCTTGAGCAGCCTGTTTAACATCTGGTGAAGGATCAATTGCCTCTTCTTCAGGCAGGCGAAAGACCTCCATAAAAGAGGCTGACACATTCTCAGCTTCTTTGAGGCCATTGACGTAGTTCTCGTTTTTGTGACTTTCCTGGGCAAAGTCATGACTTAGCTTTTGAAAACTGGTAATTCCTACTTTTTCCTTCAATAAGCTGGCTAACAGCGCAGTGGCAAAGAAGTCGCTGCTACTGGGCACAGCTGCCAAGTGAAAAGCAAGGACCCGACCCATCACTTCATTATCAAGAATTCTGGTTTCCACCAGTCCTACAGCTTCAAGTTTGCGCAGTGCTCCAAATAATTTTTTGATATCACAATCCAGCTGCTCTTGCAACGTATATACCCCATGAGCATCTGACAACATTGCGCCGTATTCATAGTCTTCATTCAAACTGAGATAAAGTGCAAGCGCCAAGGACCCAACCAGTGGCTGGTACAACTTGACCAGGATACGCAAGTCGCGCGGTGAAATCTCAACCTTGTTAGTGATGAAAAAGGGCTGTTTGGGATTGGCCATTTCTTCCATGACTAGCTTTCCTTCTCCCGCTTGGCAATCATGTCCTCCATTGTCTTCATGAAGCTCGACATATCCTTGAATTCACGGTAAATTGAGGCAAAGCGAATGTATGCAACATCATCTAGTTCAGCCAGTTCATCCATCACGATTTGACCAATCTTCTTGGAAGAAATCTCGCTGACGCCTTGCTGTCTAATCCTGTTTTCAACGTGGTCGACTAGTTGTTCAAACTGAACGCTAGTGATTGGACGTTTTTGACCTGCGGCCATTACGCCGTGCAAGATTTTTTTGCGGTTAAAGGGCTCGCGCGTGCCATCATTTTTGATCACCAGCAGTGGTGTTGTTTCCACCCGTTCAAAAGTGGTGAAACGAAAGCCACAGTTCTCACATTCTCTGCGCCGCCTGATTGCACGATTTTCGTCGCTTGGACGTGAATCTATTACCCGTGAGGCATTTTCCCGACAATTAGGACATTCCATGTTGGTCCTCCTCTTTTAACTTTACTAACAGTTGGTGCAGTTTAATTTCCAGGTTTTCTATTGTTCCTGTATTAAAAATAACATAATCTGCTCGTTTTTGCTTTTGGCTTAATGGCATTTGACTATGGATCCGCTCAAGTGCCTCAGCTAAAGACAACTGGTCGCGCTCCATTAACCGCTTGACCTGAATATCTTCAGGCAAGGCAATTAGCAGGGTTGAATCACAGTATTGTTCACCACCTGACTCAAATAGCAGCGGAGCATCAACGATGACTAATTCCTTATTTGCCTGTCTGCTTTGCCTGATTTTAGCCTGAATTTCTTGAAAAATCAACGGATGGGTAATCTTATTCAAAATCTTCAACTGGCGTTTATCACCAAAGACCAAGTGACCAAGTCTAGCCCGATCAATTCTTCCATCTGCTTGCACAAATGTAGGCCCAAACTGCTTGACAACTGCATCATAGGCGGCACCGTCAAGGTTCAACAGGTCGTGTGCAATTTCATCGCTATCAATAATGGGGATATTGTTTTGCCTAAAAAAGCGGTCAGCTGTACTCTTGCCGCTGGCAATGCCACCAGTCAATCCTAAAACCATCGTCATTGGTATAGCACCTGGCAATGTGGGCAGTAGGTGGTTCCCCGACCCGTAACCTTGATTTTTTCTAATGGCCTGCCGCACCGCAAGCAGGGGTCGCCTTTATGACCATACACCTGCAGCATCTTTTGAAAACCACCAGTTTCACCATTGGCATCCAAGTAAGTATGGACCGTCGTCCCTCGTTCCTGGATTGCTAATGTAATTAGGGCATTGATATTGGCATGCAGCTGCTTGACCTTGTAGTTGCTGATTTTGTTGGCCAGACTCAATGGGTGAATCTTAGTTTCCCATAAAACCTCGTCCACATAGATATTGCCCAGGCCTGCAACTACCGACTGGTCCAACAAGGTGTTTTTAATATTCTTTTTCTTGTGACTGAGACCCTTGGCCAGGGCAGCGACCGTGAATTCAGGTGAATTAGGCTCCGGTCCCAACTTGCTGATGCCAGTCGTGGACCTTTCTGTGCCCGTCTTTACTAGCTGCATCCGGCCAAACTTACGCACATCGTTATACCGCAATGCAGTCTGATCATCAAAAACAAATTCCACATGATCATGTTTGCCCTTTGGCTCATCCATCTTGACCAAGCGGTACTTGCCCTCCATACGCAGGTGCGACACAATCGTCAATTGGCCGCTAAGACGAATCAAGAGGTATTTGGCATACCGGTCAATGCCTATGATTTTTTTACCTGTTACTTGCTCAGTAAATTCTGCCGGATCACTAGCAATAATCTTGGGGTACCACAACTTAACCTGGTCAATTTTTTTGCCCTTGATAAGAGGCGAAAGCGTCCGGCGAACAGTTTCAACTTCCGGCATTTCTGGCATTAATCGTTACTCCTTACTTAGCATCGAACCAATTATGACCGTACCCAGAATCAGCAACCAGTGGAATGTCGAGGTGAACGGCTGACTGCATCACTTCAGGAACAATCTTCTTAATGGTTTCCAGTTCGTCATGCGGTACATCAAAGATTAGTTCGTCATGCACTTGCACCACCATCTTGGTCTTTAGATGCAGATCATCCAGCTTCTTTTGCATGTTGATCATGGCAATCTTAATAATATCAGCCGCTGAACCTTGAATTGGTGAATTGATTGCAGTCCGTTCGGCAAATGACCGCACGTTAAAGTTCTTGGCGTGAATGTCTGGCAAATAGCGCCGCCTGTGCATAATTGTTTCGGCATAACCCTGGTCGCGAGCGACTTGAACTGCCTTGTCCATGTAGTCTTTAATCTGTGGGTACTGGTCAAAGTAATTGTCAATAAATTCTTTGGCCTGCTTACGACTGATGCCTAGATTTTTGGACAAGCCATAGTCAGAAATACCGTAGACAATCCCAAAGTTAACCGCCTTGGCCCGACGTCTCATCAACGGGGTAACCTCATCCGTTGACTTCAGCTTGAAAATTTTCATGGCAGTGTGGGCGTGAATATCATAACCCGTTTTAAAGGCTTCCTGCATTTGCTCATCGCCTGAAACTTGGGCCAGAACGCGCAGTTCAATCTGGGAATAGTCGCACGAAAAGATATAACCATCTGGTGCACTAGGCACAAAGGCCTTCCTAATTTGTTTACCTTCCTCAGTTCTAGTCGGTATGTTTTGCAGGTTGGGATCAACTGAAGACAGGCGCCCAGTTGCAGTTAAAGTTTGCAAGTAGCGCGTATGGACACGGCCATCTGGTTGGATGACATCGAGCAGACCATTGACATAAGTCGATTGGATCTTAGAAATCTGCCTGTAAGTCAAAATTTGGTCAATAATTGGACTTTGATCCTGCAACTGGTTTAGCACGTCAACTGAAGTTGAATAGCCCGTCTTAGTCTTCTTAACTGGCGGTAGGCCCAGTTTTTCAAAAAGAATATGACCCAGCTGCTTAGGCGAATTGAGGTTAAACTCTTCGCCAGCTTCTGCAAAAATTTTGCCCTCCAAGTCCTTCAATTCTACTGCAAATTCATTTTGCAGCTGACTCAGAGTGGCCGCCTCAACCTTGATTCCGTTCATTTCCATAACTGCTAAAACACGTGCAACTGGAATTTCAATGCTGGCATACAGGTCATCTTGCTCGTGTTCTTTCAGCTTGTCTAGCAAGGTTGGCTTTAGTGTTTCAATTGCTTGTACCTTACCAGCAAGATGGTTGAATAGGTCCTGGTCTTCTGCCGGAACACTGATACTCTTGCCCTTGCCATACACTTCAACGTCACTTTTAATGGAATTGTCGCCATATATGCGGCAGATTTCACCTATGTCATCTGAATTGCTTTCATTATTAATCAAATAGGACGCCAAGAGCATGTCATAGTCGATGCCATGCGCACGCACACCTAGCCGATTCAAGCCAACCATCGTGCGTTTGAGATCAAAGACATTTTTCTTAATCTTCTCATCTTCTAAAATATGCTTCAGCTGGTCTTCTTTCAGCAAGTCTACGTCCCGACTGACATAGATGTGATCAGCTAGCTTTAAAGCAAAGCCCACAAAGTCAGCCAAGTGGTAATTGTCGCCCAGCATCCCTAGATAAAAGCTAATCGCTTGACCATCTGGAACCTGGAGGGCACTAATATTTTCCCTGGTTAGCACACCAAAATCAACTTGCACATCTGGCTGCTTATCAGTATCCTGTCCACTAGCATTAGCATTTGGATCCAATTCACTGAGAAACTTACGGAAGTTCATCTTCTCATAAAAGCGCCGCAGCTTTTGATAGTCTTCTCCGCGCCACTTGATATCGTCAATTCCGATTGTAACAGGCGTATCCCGGTCGATAGTCGCCAGTTTTTTGGCTAAAAAGGCCTTGTCGCGGTCATTGATCAAGTTTTCCTTCAGTTTCGACTTTTTCAATTCATCAACATGGTCATATAAGTTTTCGACTGAACCATATTGTTGAATCAGTTGGGATGCTGTTTTGGGACCAACCTTGGTCACTCCTGGATAATTATCTGAATTATCTCCCATGAGTGCCTTCATGTCGATGAACTCAGTCGGCGTAACTCCGTTAACCTCTTTCATGTGGCTTGGCGTGTAGCTTTCCAAGTTCATCACACCCGACTTGGTCACCATAACTGTTGTTTTAGGTGAAGCCAATTGAGTCAGGTCCTTGTCCCCAGTCACAATCGTGACCTTATAGCCTTGGTCTTCACCAATTTTAGCAAAAGTGCCAATAATGTCATCGGCTTCATAGTTATCTAATTCATAAGTGGAAATTCCTAGATCATGTAGCAGCTCTTGGATGTATGGCAGTTGTTCCGAAAGCTCCGGGGGCGTCTTCTGACGACCACCCTTGTAGTCATCGTACATTTGATTTCTGAATGTGGTTTTGCCAGCATCAAAGGCAACCAGAATGTGGTCTGGCTTGACGTCTTTGAGCAAAACATCAAGCATGTTTTTAAACGTATAAATGGCGTTGGTATGCAGCCCCTCAGGATTCTTAAAATTCTCAAGTTGGCGGTACAGCGCGTAAAACGCACGAAAGGCAACGGAATTACCATCGATTAAAAGTAATTTTTGATCAGCCATTAAATCTCCTCATAAAATAAAACAAGTTTATTATTCAACTACCATTTTACCAGTTTTTACGCACAGCTGCAGGATCCTGTTTCGCCTGGCATTTTTATGCAAAAAGACTACTAGCAACAACTGTCCTAGTAGTCTTTTGACAAAATTCATTTAGCTACAGCATTTTTTCTAAGGCATCCTCATACTTTTGAATGTCGCCAGCCCCCATGAATACGATCACGCTGTCTTTGTTCAGGGCCAAATCAGCAATGTTGTCCAAGTCAATTACTTCAGAGCCAGGGATAGCTTCCACCAGGTCTGCACTGGAAATGTCACCGCTTTGTTCACGAGCCGAAGCATAAATCGGCGTAATGTATGCCTTGTCTACACCGCGCAAAATTTCAATGAAGTCCGCAGCGTATTTTTTTGTCCGTGAAAAGGTATGCGGCTGAAAGACCACAACCAGTCGTTTGTGCGGAAAGCGCTGCCGGGCTGCTTGAATGGTAGCCCGCATCTCAGTTGGGTGGTGGGCGTAGTCGTCAATAATGTTGATTGCGCCAAAGTCTTTTTCAGAAAAGCGCCGCTTGGCCCCTTGATAAGACAACAAGCCCTTCTTAATGTCAGCCAGTGACACCTTTTCAGTGTAGGCCACGGCAATCACAGCTGTGGCGTTCAAAATATTGTGGTCACCAAATAAATGGATCGTGAATTCACCTAGGTTTTGTCCCTGGGCAATAACGCTAAAAGTTGAACCAGTGGTCGTTTTCTTAATGTCAACTGCCTGAAAGTCATCTTCGGCTTCAAAACCATATGTATATTTAGGAACTTTAGCCTGCAACTGGCGCAAACGGGCATTACCACCCCATACAAAGAGACCCTTCTTGGTTTGGTCAGCTGCAACTTGAAAGGCTGAAGTGTAGTCGGCCTGGTCCTTAAAGTAATCCGGATGGTCAAAGTCAATATTGGTCATAATCTGGTAGTCAGGGTGGTAGGCTAAAAAGTGGCGACGGTATTCGTCAGCTTCGTATACAAAGAAGCGGGAGCCCTCAACTCCCCTGCCTTCCCCATCTCCAATCAGATATGACGTAGGTGCAGCTGCACTCATTACACACGCCAAGAGTCCTGTTGTCGATGTCTTGCCATGTGTACCTGAGACACCAATGCTCGTATACATTGCTACGACCTCTTCAACAGTATCAGGGTAGCTCTGCCAGGAAATTTTCTGCTCCTGGCAGGCCTTGACTTCAGCATTATCTTCTTTGAAGGCGTTGCCCTTAACTACTACTTGGCCTGAGCTCTTAATATTAGCTGCGGCAAAGGGTAAAATCCTGATACCTGCTTTTTCTAATGGCACCTGGGTAAAGGTGAACTTTTCAATGTCACTTCCGCCAACCTGGTAGCCCAGATCATGTAGCAGCATGGCTAAAGCGGCCATCCCCGTGCCCTTTATTCCAATAAACCAAATTTGCTTGTTTTTATCTAACATTTCATTAGCTCCAAAATAATCTTCACATTGCCTATTATTTTACCATTATTCAGCGCAAAAAAGCAGTGGACTTGCAAGCAGGTAGCTTATTCAGGACAAAGAAAAAGAACTGCAAGCAGTCCCTTATTTCTTCTTACAAGCCAATCTTGCCGGCAGCTAAAAGATCATCGCATTCAGCAGGATCAAATGCTGCACCAACCGTAAAATTGTCTGGCACAACCAGTATGCCACGCTCTTGCGGTGCATGCTTTAAATTTAGTTCGCGAGCTGAACAAATCATGCCATATGAGTCTACATGACGCAAACTGCCTGGCCAAATTTGCTGGCCGTTTGGCATCAGCGTTCCTGGAAGAGCAACCACGACCTTTTGTCCCTGGGCAATGTTGGGTGCACCACAGACAATTTGATGTTCCTCGCCTGCACCTACGTCCACCGTAGTGACATGCAGGTGGTCAGAGTCGGGATGTTTTTCACAGGTTTTTACATAGCCATATACCAGTGTTGACTTGCCATATTCAAGTTGGTCATCAAAACCAGTTGCTTTCAGCTGCTGGTTCAGAGCAGCCAGGTCACTGTCAGACAGCTTAACTTGGCCATCAGGCAACTTGTTGTAGTCAATGACCTGGTCAACATTAAAAAAGTTATAGCCAGTAACATTGCCTTCTTCATCAGTAATTCGGGTGATGTCGCCTTTTTTCTCATAACTGGTCTTGCCGTGGTCTTGACCCAAAATCACGATCAGGGTACCGGGATAACTGCGCTTGTTAATACTAGTAATCATCTATCAAATCCTCTTTCACTTAGTCAAGTGACCGCAAAAAGTCTTCAACTTGGTCCTTGGTTTTGCGGTCCTTATTAACTAGTCTACCAATTTCTTGGCCATCCTGGTAGACGATAAATGAAGGAATCCCCATAACATTTAACTCCTTGGCCATATCTGTTGCGCCATCAAGGTCAATTTGAAAGAACTTGCTGTCCTTAAAGTCTTGCTCAATTTGTGGCATAAACTGGGCTAAAAAGCGGCAATCTGGGCACCAGTCTGCAGAAAATTCCAGCACAACCCTACCCTCTTTGATGATTTCGCTCAATTTTGCTTGGTCTAATTTTTTGATTTGTTCCATTTTAAAAACCTCTCAATGTTTTTGCTTGTTCTGTTAATCATTTTACCCCAAAATCAGCATGAAGGGCATAAATCGGATTGCCCTTAGCAGCAAACTTGTGCTCATACTCTGTTTCAACGTTAGCCGCAATGATCTCTTCTGATTCATGGTGCAGGTCAACTGACATAAAGTCAAAGTGCATTCCATAGTTGTTCATGCTTTGCACAGAATAGGCAAATAAGCCAGCATTGTCAGTTTTAAACTCGATGTGGCCAGTTTCAGTCAGAATCTCCTGATACTTGGTCAAAAACGACTTATATGTCAGACGTCGTTTTTCATGCCGGGGCTTGGGCCAAGGGTCACTAAAGTTCAAATAGAGTGTCCGCACACTCTGCTCATTAAAAAAGCAGTCGATATTGGCCGCGTCCGCACAAAGAATCTGTAGATTGTCCAAGTGCTGCTCCAGTTTGCTGCGTAGAATCATTCCGGCTGCGGTAATCTGCAGCTCAACGGCAATAAAATTTTTTTCAGGGTGTTGAGCGGCCAGGCTGGTAATAAACTTTCCCTTGCCTGAACCAACCTCTACTTCAAGCGGTTTGGCAAAATCAGCAAAACGGTCTGCCCAATCAATTTTTTCAGCAGGATCGGGGCGGTCAAGGACGCTTTCTGGATGTTCTTCAACCAGTTTTACTGCCCAAGGCTTGTTTCGTAATCTCATTTTTGTGTTTTCTCTTTCTTAATCTTGGCTGGCAAATATAAACCAGCAATGGCCCAACTCCAAATTGCCAAGCAGCCAATTGACTGCCACCAGTGCAAGTTTACCGGTAAGATAAATAGCCAAAACAGGCTGATAATCAACCACTGCAAAAGCAAGGCTAAAGTCAGTACATGCATTAAGTCAAGTCCGCGGCCTGTCTGGTCAATAGGATAGATGCGGTACATAACATTATCGTCAAATCCGCTAGCCAGCGGCAGCAACTGATAAACTGTCAAAAAAATTACCAAAGCAGATAAGCCAAGTGCCCACAAAGAGTTTTGTACTAGCCAAGATATCAAAACCGCAAAGGCAGTCATTCTAACCAGCAAGTTCAGGTATTCCGGATTACGCAACAGTGAGCGCCGGTACAAGAAACGGTTAGGGTTTTCGCCAATTAGAGCATGGGTCGATTTAGGCAGTAGGAAGTCCAGATATTTGCGCCGCTTGACTGTGACTTGCCTTTCCTTGACGTCGGTAAACATGGAAAAGGCCGAATAGACTCTGTTCTTGCGTTCTTCTTCCTGGTCGACTGCATACTGCCAGTCAACCAAGGGGACGTTTTTGGGTTTTGCAATTGTTGCCAACACGGCTATGAGCGCATAGGTGATGATTGGCGCTGTGAGCCCAGTTGTCAATCCTATAACCATGAACAAGGTCACCCACATGCTTGAAAACTTGCGGTTGGCATAGAGGTTGTATTCCTCGACTTTCAACTGCAAAATTTTCGCTAATAAAACTGCAAAGACTGCAAGGGCATAGTTTAAGGTTAAAATTTGCGCCTTGATAATTGCAAAGGGAAACAAGATTCCGGCCAAAAGCAACAAGACTAGCATGGGTACAATTAAACTATAAACAAACAGCGGCTTCAAATAATCTTGCAGGGCCTCGTCTTGGGCAAGCAAGAACTGTAAATCCGCAGGTTTAAAGAGCGTCACCAATTTTCCTACTAACAGGGGCAGACAAAGCACAAGCCCAACTATGGGGCGGTAAAACCATAATCCAACCGGCATAGTTTTCATGCTTTGAGCATACCAAAACATTAAAGCTCCAAACAAAAAAATCAAAGCCAAAATAAAGAAGTCATTGAAGACCAGCATTAAGTACTTGAGTGACTGCTGCACATTATCTTGCAGCCGTTTACGGGCCAACTCACGCATGGCGTGACTCCTCATTTAAAATGCGGTAAATCTTGTCAAAGGAATCAGTCTGCTTCAAGCCATAGTGCTTGCGGATCTCCGTCAAACTACCAATAACTTCAATTGTCCCATTGTTTAAAACCGCATACTTGGAAATTGCTTGTTCTGCATCAGCCAATATGTGGGTGGACATCAATACCATTTTGCCATCTGCTTGGGCCTGCTTAATCAAGTCAATCAAATTGGCAACAGCAAGCGGATCAAGGCCTGTAAAGGGCTCATCAATCACTAACAGGCTAGTATCAGCTAGGAAGGCAGCAACAATCATTACCTTCTGCTTCATGCCCTTGGAAAAGTGAATTGGCAGCCAGTCTAACTTGTCATCCAGCCTGAACATTTGCAAGAGTTCATGGGCCCGCGTCCATGCATTTTTTTCATCCAAGTGGTAGCTGAGGATGGTCAAGTCCAAGTGCTCTTTAAGTGTTAATTCCGAATATAACACAGGAACTTCAGGTATATAAGCCAATTGGCGCTTAAAGTCACTTGGCTGGCGGGTCATTTCTACGTCATTCAGAATAATGCGGCCTTTTTGTGGACGGAGTAAGCCTAAGATATGCTTGATAGTGGTTGACTTGCCAGCACCGTTTAGCCCAATAATGCCAAGCGCTTGGCCGGGTCTGATTTCTAAATTAATGTCTTTGATAACTGGCACTCCAGTGTATCCGCCAGTTAAGTGCTCTATTTTCAGAACCATAATTCTCGTCTTTCTTTTAATGAATTTACTCATTTTATATGATAGCATGAACTTATACAAAACTGAATTTGAAGACAAAAGAATTACAAGAGGTTTAATAATGAATGGATTAGATGAAGAATGTTTATTCTGTAAAATCATTCGCGGTGAAGTACCCAGCTACACTGTATTTGAAAATGAAGATGTTAAGGCCTTTTTGGACTTGTCCCAAGTCAATCCGGGTCACACGCTGATGGTACCAAAAAAACACCTCGTCAACTTATTTGACTACACCGCCAATGACGCAAAGAGGTACTTGCAATATATTCCAGCCATTGCAAATGCAATTAGGAAGTTTGATCCTACCATCACGGGAATGAACATTAGCACCAATAACGGGGCCAGTGCCAACCAAGTTGTCATGCACTCTCATGTTCATTTTGTTCCCCGGTTTGAGGGTGACAACCTGAAAATTACCACCCGCAACAATGCAGATCAATATAGCGAAGAAGACTATCAAAAAATTGCTGCCAAAATTAAGGCCCAATTTTAAAAAACAAATAAGGAGAAAATATGAAGCATTTTAGTTTAGGACTAGTCTTTGGAGCTGCGGCTGGTGTTGCAATTTCATTAGTGAAAGATAAACACGGACGCCGTCTAGGCAGTCAGCTGCGCGAGCAAGTCATGGCTACCAAGGAAGATGCAGGCAACTTGTCCAAGGCCATCAACCACTTAAAGGATGCCGGTCAAGAATTGAGCGATGCTTTGCCCCATGCCGAAAGAGCATTAACGGAATTGCAAAAAGAAGTAGAATACTACCAAATGAATATATCCCGCCAGATTATCCACTTGCAAGACAAAACTGCTGCACTTGGCCACAAAGATTCAGACAACAACTTAGATGATCATTCTAAAAATTAGTTAAAGAAAGTTTGTTTTTATGCAAAAAACATCAAATTAAAAACGGAAACTCTTAGTTTATGTTATATTAATTGTCAGTGACTTAATTTATTAAGGATGTGGAGATTTATTTTATGAGAAAATATATGAAAAAGATAGTTGCAGTTGTTGCTGTAGCTGGTATTGCATTATCAACTACTGCTTGTTCTAATGGTGGCAAGACTGTTGCTTCCTATAAGGGTGGCAAGATCACTGAACAAGATTACTACAATGAAATGAAGAAATCACAAGCTGGTCAAACTACCCTGGCAAACATGATTATCAATCGTGTCTTGGAAGAGCAATATGGCAGCAAGGTTTCAAAAAACAAAGTTGACAAGCAATATAGTAATTATAAAAAGCAATATGGTGGACAATTTAATGCTGTTTTACAACAAAACGGCATGACCGCCTCTAGTTTTAAGCAAAATTTACGGACTAACTTGTTGACTGAAGAAGCTTTAAAAGATGTCAAGAAGATTTCTAAGAGTCAAGAAGATAAAGCTTGGAAGTCATACCAACCGAAGGTAACTGTTCAGCACATTTTGGTTTCTAAAAAGTCACAAGCTGAAAAAATCATCCAAGAATTAAAAGATGGTGCTAGCTTCAAGTCACTAGTTAAAAAGTATTCACTTGATACTGGGACCAAGTCAAATGAAGGTAAATTGCCTGCATTTGACTCAACTGATACTAGTTTAGATCCTGCATTTAAGAATGCCGCTTTCAAGCTTAAGACTGGTCAAACAACTACTAGCCCGGTTAAGTCGCAATCAGGCTACCACGTAATCAAAATGATTAAACACCCTGGCAAGGGAACATTTGCTTCACACAAGAAGGAAATTGATGACCAAATTTATCGTTCAATGTCACAAGACCAAGAAACAATGCGCAGCGTTATTTCAACGGTATTAAAGAAGGCCGATCCGTCAATTAAGGATAACGACTTGAAGAATGTTTTGTCTTCATACGTTACTACTAATTCGAAGAAATAATCGTCCTTTAGTACAAAAAAAGAAGCTCCTCGTGAGCTTCTTTTTTTTACTCTAATTTATGTGCTTTTGTAAGGGCCTCATCTACTTTAGGCCGGTAGAACTTGCGCCCGCCCTGACTCATGATGTTGTCAGTAAATTCTCCTGGTCGCGTGTGCTGCAATGCATTAGTAATGGCATAGATTGAGGCATCTAGGTCATCAATCCGGTGCAAGAGCTCAGCTTCAAGCAAGGCCGGTAATTTAGGTGACCCATATTCAAATTTGCCGTGGTGGGACAAAACCATGTGCCGCAATAAAAGCAGGTCTTCTGACTCCAAGTCGATCTTAAGTTCTTGGGCAGCCAGCATAATCTGTTCGTCAATTAAGACCAAGTGTCCAATCAAGTTGCCCTCATTCGTATATTGTGTGGCAGCTGGTCCCGTTAATTCCAGCACCTTACCCATATCATGCAAGATGCAGCCAGCATAAAGAAGAGAGCGGTCAACTTGCGCATAATTGTTGGCCAGGCCCTTGGCATCCCGGAGCATTGACACTGTGTGATACACTAGGCCACCACGGACGGCATGGTGGTTGCTCTTACCGGCTGGGTAATCAAAGAAGCGCTGGCCCCATTTTTTCAACAAGAAACGAACAACCCGGTTCCAAGTTGGATTCAGAATTTCAAATACATACTGGTTGATTTCTTCTTTCATGGAAGAAATCTTTTCAGGTGCCGACTTGATAAATTGGTTGAGGTCATAGCCCTCTTCTGGTCCAACCACACGCATCCCGTAGATCTTAATTTGCGGTTGACCCTGATATTCTTCGCGTTCACCATCTAGCTCAACAATAGTACCAGCGCAATAAGTGGCTGCATCCTGGTTGTTGGCATCCCAATAGTTGCCCCGAATTTCGCCTGACGAGTCACCAAAGGACATTGCCAAATACAGTTTGCCCTTCTTGGTATGTCTCAGTTGGGAGTTCTTTATTAAAACGACCGCTTCTAGTTCTTCACCATCATTGTAGTCCAGCAAACGTTTATACATTTTGGGTTCCTTTCGTTAAAGTTAGCGGTTGAAGTTCCAACCTGTCAACAAGGTTAGCCTGGGCAGTAAAAATCAAAACTTGGTTGCTCTGGGCAACTTGTCCGAGCAGCTGCTTGATCTGGTCAATTCTTTGGTCATCAAAGTTGACAAAGGAATCATCAATCAAGATCGGCAGATTGATCTGGTCCTTAATCTGCTCCACAAAAGCAAGTTTCAAAGCAAAATAAAGCTGCTCTGAAGTACCCCGCGAGAGATATTGTACCTGTATTTTCTTGCCATCAAAGCGTGTAACTGTCAACTTGGCTTTAAAATCAATATCATTATACCGATTATTGGTAAGCAAGCGCAAATACTCTTTAGCTGCAATTAGCATTTTAGGAAAACGTTCGTTAGAAGCTAAATCAAGCGCACGGCCCAGCCACTGAGAAACCAGTAAGTTGGCCAAATATTCTGCCGACATATTTCTAAACCTAGTTGCAGTGTTAGCTAAATTTTGCTTGGCATTAAAGACAGCAGTTGAATTAGCTAGGTTAGTCATTTTGACCTTAACTTCAGCAACCTGGCTCCGCAGCTCATGAACTTTATCCTTTTGGCTTGCAATTTCTTGGGTTAATTCTGCCTGCTTAGCACCAGCTTTTTCTTGCTTGTCCAATAACTGGGCTAATTCTGACGTATCGCCCTTAAGCTTTGAACGCAAAAATGCTACCTTGGACTCAAGATCATCCTGCTTGTGTTTTTGGACTTGCAGCTGCTTGTATTCTGCTAGGTCTTTTACCTGAGCGCGAGCCAAAACAGCCTGTAATTGCAGCTTGGCATCATGGATTTTGCTCCCGTTTTGCTTAAGATTCATCTGTAAAGTGGTCTTTAGGTTAGCTTGCTTACGGTGATTGTTCAACTGCTCTTCAAGTTGGTCAAAGGCCGTTAATACAGACTTAAAGTCAGATGCAACATGCTGGTGCAAGACTTGCTCCAGCTGGGCCGCCAGCATTTCTACTCGTTTTAGCAAGTCCTTTTCGTGTTGCTGATTTGCAAGCAGAGTCTTTTCTTGCCTTTGATACTCGCGCCATTCGTTCACTAAGCTATGCAGGTTAAGGTTGTCCAAGTCAAGACCGTACTTCTTGGTAAAAGCGGCCCGCTGCTGCAAAGCACTTGTCGCTTGGGCCTGGGTTTGGACTTGTTCTTGTTTTACCTGCTTTTGCCTGGATTGTCCAGCTATTATGCAGGCCAGGCCAGCTAGAAGGATAATTCCGCCCCCGATGACGGAAATGCTTGCCAGTATGACTAAGCCAAGTAGAATTATCCCGCCACCTGCAAGGAGCAAGTAGTTGGGCTTGCTTGTATTCTTCTCTTGGACCTTGACTGCTGGTTTTGCCGGCAAGCCTTGATAGTCCTTTTGCAGGTTGAGAATGTCCTCTTGGCCCATTGCCGCAACCTTGCCTAAATTGGGATTTAAAGTAAGAAGCTGCTGCTGGTCCTCAATAATTTGCTGATCTTTTTCCAAGCGATCTTGGTAGACTGACTGCCACTGCGATAATTGCGGCTTTTGGTGGAAAAGCTTTTCCAGTGTAGCACTTTCATCTTGCACCTGGCTGAGCTGCTGCAAGCGGCTTTGAGTGTCTTTTCTCGCGTCTTCTAGGTCTTGGAGCCTGGCAGCCAGGTCGCTTGCAGCTTGGTAATGGTCTTGATCAAAGTTCACTGGCTTGGATTGCTCTTTTAAGGCAATCAGTTCACGGTAGCTTGGCAGCAATTTTTGTAGCTGCTGCAAGCGGCCAAGCTTTTGTTGCAGGTCCGAAAGATTGCTTTCCTCTTTTGTCTGCAGCTTTTCTTGTCTCTTTAAGTCTGTACTAAGGCCTTGGTAGGCAGCAAATTCTCCCTCTGCCTCATCAACTTGCATTTTCTCATCCTGCAGCTGCTTGAGCAAGTGGTTCAATGGCGGCTTGCTCCCCCGCACTTTGAAGAGATCACTGGCCTGTTTGGCAAAGTCATCCCGCAAGTCAATTAGCTTGTCGCTGCTAGCTGCACCCAGGTAGTAAATCCGTTCAAGCAGGTCTGCTTGTTGAATCTTGCCCACTTTGGCCAGCATATCCTGGTTAAAGATGAAGCTGTCGGCATAGAAGTCTCCGTCTATTCTCTTGATTTGGTCAAAAAAGACATCTTCAGGTACCAGTTCTTGATTGCGCTTTACAGTTAGGGTTCCACGCTTTGTCCCCTTGCCACTGGCATAAAGTCGCTCAAGTTCATAATGATCACCTGCATCATTTTCAAAGAATAAAGAACCACCCATGGGACTAACGCGTGCTAGGGGCTTATAGTCTTCAAAAAAGTCTGAGTTGTGCTTGGCCAGGTGGAAGCCAAACATGACCTGCTTGATAAAGGCAACAATTGTGCTTTTGCCCGCCTCATTGGCACCAAAGAAGACATTAAGGTCGGAATCAGGTAAGTCGAGTGCAAAATTGGAAAACTGACCAAAGTTAATGATTTCAATCCTAGTTAGTTTCATCGCTAATTCCCTTCAGCTTACTATTCAGTTTGACCTCTGCCAGCTCTTTCACTTCTTGCAAGAACTGAGGATCAGTAGCCAAGTCCGCAGCCAAGCCATCTTTTTTTGCCCAATCCTTGCTGGCTACAGCAAAGTTATCTGGTGCAAAAACATCTTCTTGTGCCTGATCAAAGTATTCCAGGTCATTAGCTGCTATTTCTAGTTGACTGTTGCTGGCAAAGCGAACATCGACCAGCTGTGAATCATGCACTAGTTTAGTGGAGACCATCTTCCAAAAGTCACTACCATCTACTAGCTCCCGCTCTTTTTCATTCAAAAATTCAGCGCCTTTAATCTGCAAACTAAAATAAGTCGGCTCCTTAGCAGCCAACTGGTTTAAGATAGTTGTCTGCAAGTCTGTCTGGCCAATGGGCGCAGTTAGTTCAATGCTGGTTTGACGCCACACAATGGGACTAGTTTGGATAAAGCCGACTTTAGTCTGCCGCGTCTGCTCGTTAATTTCGCCCAAGAGGCAGCCTTTGGCGCCCAACTCGTTAACGTGGCGCCCTTGAATATTGCCCGGATAGACTATTAACGGAGTTTCAGACAACACCTGCCGCAGGTGAATATGACCCAGAGCGAAATAATCATAGTTGAGATTTTTCAATTCAGTTAGTGAAAATGGCGCATAAACATTTTGCCCACTCTGCCCAGTTTGCTCCTGGGCGTGCATCAGACCAAAGGTATAGCGTCTGCTCTTTGGCGGCAGCTGCTCTGCCAAATTAGCGATAATGTGGTTATTTAAGTAGGAAAAGCCGGCCACGTCATAGTCAAAGCCAGACTGGGTTTGGCAACTAATCGTCTCGATCTTTTCACCATCACCAAGCAACTTAAAGTAGGGACTGGGCGGAACCAAGAGGTCTGCAGCCTGCATGTGGTCATGGTTGCCGAAAATCATGACCACTTGAATTTGAGCTTTTGTCAGAAGTTCGACTTCATGAGCAAAAAACAATTGGCTGCTAGGATTAGGTCTGGGACTGTCAAAAGTATCGCCAGCAATCAGAACTAAATCCACCCTTTCTTGCAGGGCAAGGTCAACAATTTTGGTCAGTGATTGGTTGGGCGCCTGGTGAATTTGGACCGAGCTCTTAGATGGCAAAAAAGATAGCCCCAAAAATGGACTATCTAAATGTGCATCTGCAAAATGAATAAATTTCATCGTTCTTTTTAGTTTCTAAGACCTTCGTAAAGATCATTAATCGGTTTGGTGATTGCTTTTTGCACATCATCAATGGTCTTGTACAAGCCTTGCTCAGCCTGGAGCAGTTTCATAATCAATGCATCTTTTTGAACTTGATCGTTCAACTTCTGGTAGTCTTCCTGCACGTCTTGTGGCAGGTCTTTCCCTTGCGATTGCGTATCGATGATTTTAGCTTGGATATCATTCATCTTTTGAAAAAGCGCAGAGCTGTCCTTGTTGTCCCTCACGCCGGCGATTGCTTCTTGTAAAGACTTGAATTCAGCAGTCTCCTGTATGTTAGAAGCCAATTGGTTAGCTGTGTCGTAGATATTGATCATTTTTTCCTCCTAAATTAATGCCCTAAAAGGCCCTTGACGTCATTATACCATTCATTAAGCTTTTGGCCTGCTGTTCCCAAACCTTTTTCAATTTGGTCACCCAAACCCTTGGTCCAATCGGAAGCAGCACCATTATTTTTAATGATTTGTCGTGGCGCCTGTTCACTAAACTGGTTCTGTGCCGTGTAAGGCAGGATGCCTTCCATCTGAGCCTTGTACAGCCGCGTAATTCCTGTTTCAGAAATACCGTGCATGAAGTGCTGCCTGTTTGTTCGATCAAAGCCAACCCAAGTAGCAACAACTACATCAGGGGTATAGCCCACAATCCACTGGTCCTTGGTGCCAAAGCCGTAAGAATTAGGTACTTCCGTCGAGCCAGTTTTGCCAGCCACGCGGTAGCCTGCTGGCTGAGCCGCAGTCCCCGTACCGCCAGAGAAGACCCCTAGCAGCATTGTGGTCATTTCCTTGGCCGTGCTTTCAGAAATAATGCGGTGCTTGCCTATGTCATGATTTTCAGCAATGACATTGCCACTTGCATCTTCAATCTTAGTAATGAAGTATGAACTATCTGGCAAGTTGCCCTTGTTGGCAAAAGCAGAATAAGCTCGTGCCATTTGTAAAGGTGAAACCCCGGTCGATAAACCGCCCAAGGCCAGAGCCAGATTTTGATCCTCTTTAGGCACCTTTAAGCCAAAATTGCTGGCAGATTGGACGCCCTTTGCGACTCCAATCCGGTCTAATAGCCACACTGCGGGCACATTTTTACTCTGGGCCAAGGCCATGTACATTGGAATCTTGTCAGAATAACCATTGTCAACGTTATGAGGCTGGTAGCCATTCTTGCCAAATCTTTGCAACTTGTTGGACAGTTCTGAATCATAATGATAGCCCTGCTGCAAGGCTGGGGCATAGCTGACCAGTGGCTTGATTGAAGAGCCCGGTTGGCGTTTCATTTGGGTAGCCCGGTTGTAACCACGAAAGACGTGCTTGCCGCGACCACCGACAACTGCTCGCACGCCACCAGTTGATGGATCCATCACAACACTGGCACCTTGGGTCTTGGTGCCGTCTGCAGCATTTTGCGGAAAGAGCCAATCCTGGTCAAATTTTTGTTGCAATTGCAGTTGGTAGTTTTGATTCAGGGTCGTATAGATCTTGAGACCCTTGTTCATAACGTCTTCTTCTTTAAGTCCATAACGCTTGATCGCCTCATCAACAACAGCGTCAAAGAAGTACGGGTAACGGTAGCCATCCTGGTTGTGGTATGTATCACGTAGGATTAAGCCCTGAACTTTTGCACTTTTAGCCTGCGGACGCGTCAATTTTTTGTTATCAACCATTAGGTCCAAGATTAGGTTGCGCCGTGACAATGCGTAAGACATGTGGTCAATTGGGTTATACTTGCTTGGATTTCGCAAGATTCCGGCCAGTGTAGCAGCCTCGCTCATAGTTAGGTCGCTTGCGTTTTTTCCAAAGTACTTCTGGCTGGCGTCTTGAACCCCCCAGACCCCATTGCCAAAGTAGGCCTTGTTGAGGTACATGGTTAGAATATCTTTTTTAGAGTATACGTGGTTGATTTCCACCGCAAAAAAGAGCTCTTCAATCTTGCGTGAAAAGGTCTGTTGCTGGGTCAACAGCGCATTCTTAGCCAGCTGCTGCGTAATGGTTGAGCCCCCACCAGAAATCTGCCCGCGGTGAATAATCAAGCCTAAGGCAGCCCGGCCCATTCCCTTAATACTGAAGCCAGGATTAGTCCAAAAGGTCCGGTCTTCAGTTGAGATAACGGCGTTCTTAACATTGGGTGAGATTTTGTTATATTCAACAAAGGTGCCCTTTTGTGAATACAGCGAGCCCGCCTTTTGTCCTTTATGATCATAAATCGCTGTCGTCGTGGACAGTGATGCTTTTAAGTTGGCAATGTTTGAGGTTTTGACTTTAACAGTGTAGTAAGTACAAACCAAAAGTGTTATGCTGAGCAGGATTAAAATAATCCAGCGCCCAATGAAAAAACGGCTATCAAATCGGTGCCACATGGCACCGAGTCCGTTTCTTTTTGGTTCATTATTTTCCATTGAATCTGCTCCTTTTAGAAACAATTAAAATTGTAGCATATACAAGCAAACTATCTATATTTTCAGAAAGACTTAATAAATCTTTATGAGCTATTCTTTTTCACTTACTTATCCCTTAACCCAGCAGCCACGCTCTGTTAGTGACTTATTACGCGCACTTTTGCTGCCACGCAAGTGGCGCCATTACCTGCGCATTGAACAAAAAGTCCTCGTCAATGGTCAGTACTATCATTTTAACCAACTGGTTCAACCCGGCGACCAGGTTCTTTTGCTATTAGATCATGTTGAATCCAGTCAGAGAAACTATTTACCCAACGGACACCTGCCAGATGTGATATATGAAGATAATAACTTATTGATTATTAACAAGCCAGCTGGACAAAAGACTCATCCCAACCTAGATGAAACAAATACTGCATTAAATGATTGCGCGACCTACTTAAAGTATCCGCCCTTTATTGTACACCGATTAGACATGCTGACTAGTGGCTTGCTGCTAGTAGCCAAGAATCCGGCAGTTGTACCAATCCTAAACAGAGAACTGTCTTCTAAAACCTTTCACCGCGAATATTTAGCTCTAGTCGACCATGCTGCTGGCCTCAATGCTCAAGGAACAATTGACCTCCCCCTAGGCCGCGATCCCCTGGACCAGCGCAAGCGGATGGTACGTGCAGACGGGCTCAGTTCCATTACTCATTATCAAGTAGTGCAGCCCCAGGCAAACGATACTGCCTTGCTACGACTTCGTCTTGAAACGGGCCGCACCCATCAAATCCGCGTTCACCTGGCTGCTGTTGGTTGCCCCATTGTAGGCGACCCGCTCTACAATCCAAGCGTAGCAGCGAATGATTTTTTGCACCTGGCAGCTTACCAAATGTCTTTTACGCGGCCCTTCTCGTTTGACCAAGTATCCGTCAAACTACCCGCAGAAAAAAATATTTTAATAAATTAAAATAGCCAGTGAAAATTTTTCCACCGGCTATTTTGCTTTAAACAGCTAAAGTTATGCGATTATTCTAGCAGTTTTTTGACCATAAAAAGCTCCTTAACGCCGGCTTTTTGATGTTCCAAGGTGCCAAACACCTCGTAGCCGCGCTGCTTGTAAAAATCAGGCGCCTGGTAATCAAACGTTTCGAGGTGACACTGCATGCAGCCATAAGCGTGCATCTCTGTTTCAACCTTGTCCATCAATTTTGTACCAAGACCCTGCTTACGCCATTCCTGATCCACCCACAAGGTCTCGACGTAGCCAACGAAGTACATTGAGGAATAAGCTTCCACGCCCGCAATTATTTTGCCAGCTGTATCCTTAATGACGTATGCAAAGGACTTATACGACTCTTTTTGTATTATCGGCACGGCCCTTTCATTGTACTCGTCGAGGTTGGAGCTTATCTTTTCAGCATCAGTTTTCTTTGCTTCAACGATTTTGAATTTCATTTTTCACTCTGTGCAGCTTATTATACTTGCTTTAATTACGCCAGGCCGGTGCTTCAACCTGGTATTCCCATTCTCTTAGCCAGTAAAAGTACCGGCTTCTACTTCTTTAATAAAGTCAGCTAAATGCTTGTAGTAAACATCTGGGTTGTCCACCATGTGGTGGTGGCCAGCGTTAGGCGTAGTCACCAACCGGGATTGCGGAATCTCTTTCTGCATAATCCTAGCCGTCTCAAGCGGCATTGTGTCTTCTTCTCCGAAAGTCAATAGCGTTGGCATCGAAATTTCTTTTAAATGTTTTCTAAAGTGCCATTCTTTTAGCTTGCCAGTTACGACGAACTCATTATCACCCTGGAAAGTATGGTAGACAGGCAGGCCGCCAATACGTTTAATGTGATACAGCTTGCATGGCTGACGCCGATCCATGAAGTTAATGTTCAGAATCTGAATGTCTTCCTGGTAGCGCTTGTTTTCGTAGTCATTGTTGGCCTCACACTCATGCATAAAGTCAATTTCTGTTTGCGGAAAAATCTCCTGCCGGCGCCGGTTAATCGAGTCAATATAATCATCAATCTCGTCAACCATCGATGAAACAATCGTTCCTTTGAGGTGCTGGCCATACTTAACAGCATATTCTTGCGCTAATACCCCGCCCCAGCTCTGACCAATCAAGTAAAAGTTATCAAGACCCAACTTGGCACGAACTTCATCAACCTCATCTAAAAAGTACTCATAGGTCAAGTATTTTCGGGCAATCTCTTGATCTGAATAATCGGGCTGGTCTGAATAAAGGGAGCCCAACTGATCGTACATGGTTACTTGCACATTCAAGCCCTGCTTTTGCAGTTGATCTGCTGCATCTTCCCAGTATTCATGGTTGCCACCAGGTCCGCCATGCAGGGCCAACAAGTGGATGTCACCCTCGCCCTGTGTGCTGGTCCACAAGTGATAACCATTATCTAAAGTAATTATTTTGCTTCCTGTTCTCATTAATCAATTTTTCCTAACTAGTAAATTTTTGCTGACAAATTACTTGGCATAGCCTACCTTATACCATAATGGCTGCTGACCGTTATTTTCTGATGGCTTCATCGATAGACCCGTCAACTTCTTGTTAACGGCAGTAATCTGGTAGGAATTGTCTAGCGGAATTACATAAGCCTCTTCGTTCATATATTTCTGCCATTCGTGGAATTTTTGTACCCGGTACTTGTGGTCAAAAGCCTTCTGCGAATTCATTTCATCCAGCAATTTATTATTCTTGGCAGTTACAAAGCGAGCCATGTTAAACGGTGCACTTTCACTGTAGTAAGTGTGGGGAGATGGTTCTGATGGCATTCCCCAGCCGGCAATGAACATGTCGATGTTCTTATCATCATTGCTAACTTTATCAAAAAAGGAATTGTGCTCAATCAAACGTCCCGTTGCCAGCTTAACGTTTAAGCCGATTTTGTGCCACTGTTGCAGGTAGTTTTGGATAATTGGCTCCTGCGTGGAATCACCACTCATTGCTGCCAAATTGATTGTAAGTGGCTTGCCATTAGGCTGAACGCGCCACTTACCCTTCTTTTTGTAGCCTGCCTGGTCCAAAATTTCATTGGCCTTTTTTAAGTTATAGCTGAAGCCTTTGACATCCTTAGCAAAAAAGTCGCCAAACTGTGCTGGAACTAGCGTCGGTACTCTAAAACTTAATGAACTTGTGTAATTTTTGTCAACCTCATCAACATTCATCGCATAACCAATTGCTTGCCGCAAGCCCTTGTTATTCATTTTTGCATTTGGATTTTCAATATTCTTGTTCTGAGTATTGTTCCACTTGCCGACTTTAAAGGCCAGATAATGATAACTGAGCGGAATTTGGGCAATAAAGTTTACATCTTTCGTTCCCTTTACATGATCCCATTGTGTATTAATCACACGTGCCACATCAAATTTATGACTCTTAATGGCTTGCGAAGCTGAATTAGGTGAAACAACAGAAATCACAATTTTGTCCAACTTTGGCTTGCCCCGCCAATAATGTTCATTAGGTACCCAAGTGACAGATTGTCCGCGAACAATTTTCTCAACCTTGAAAGCACCGAAGAACAGGGGCTCTTTTCTAATCTTGTCTGACGATTTGAGCTTTGTAAAAGGAACATCTTTTAGGTAGTGGTATGGTTCAGCTGATGCCCACATGAAACGATTACCAGCACTAGACATACTTGGATTCAACTTGCTGAAGTGCAAAACGACCTTGCGCCCATTTTCACCATCAGGCATTTCAATGCCTGAAATCGACTTGACCTTGCCTTCATGATATTCCTTCAGACCTTGCAAAAATTCAAATTGACTACTGTATCTGGGACACATTGTGTCCTTGTTAGCCAAAATTTCATAGGCAAATTCGTAGTCTTTAGCAACCACTTGCTTGCCGTCAGACCACTTGACACCCTTCTTAATTTCAACTGTGATCGTTTTGCTTTTGGGATCTAACTTAAAGGTAGCTGGACCCTTGTTGTTAATCTTATATTGGTCATCACTGTCAAACAGAGTTTCCTGACCAGGAGAACCAACTTGTGAGTCCATATCCTCAGAAGACAGTTCTTGAGAAAAAATTCCGGCAAATGGTGTGTCTGTTTCAACGGCAATTTTAACCGTTCCACCTTGTTTGGTTTCCTTTAGCGGGGTTGCTATGGGAAACTTGGCGACGGACTTAGTCTCATCCTTATTGGTTGTTTTCTTGCCGCAGCCTACCAAGCTAATGGTTGAAAGAGCAACAATACCAAGTGAGGTTAGTAATCTTTCTTTTTTCATTTTTTATTCCTTTTTTAGTATATATTTTGTAATTTCAATAATAAATATATCATATAATATAAATAATTTCATCATAAATTTTAGATATATTGTTTATTTTATTACAAGTAAGTGTAAAATATTAAGCAAATCACTGATACATATCAATAAAGGAGTAAACATGAATACAGAAAAAGTTGACCAGTTAGCCCAGACCGTACTTTCAAAATTTAACTTGCCAAGTGTGGGCTTGGGGGTTTATCAAGGAGGAAAAAGCTATAGCCATGTCTATGGTGAGGCCAATGAAGATAGTTTGTACCCCTTGGCATCAATTTCTAAGACTTTTTTTGCCACTGCGGTTTGCCAACTTGCAGACAAAGGTAAAATCAGTTTAGATGACCCGTTAAAAAAATCCTGGCCCGACTTCAAACTAGTTGATCAATATGCCCAGGACCACTTGACTTGGCGCGATGCCCTCAGCCACCAAAGCGGCTTACCGGCTCATGATTTGATGCGCTTTACCAACATGAACCAGCATGATTTAACTTTAAAAGAAAAGGCAGAGTGCGTTGGATATTTGCAGCCAGCCCACGAATTGCGCTATAAAATGCAATACAGCAACCTGATTTATGCTGCAACAACTTATGCAATGGAGCAGGCTATTGGGCAAGACTATGGCACGTATGAACGTGAGCACTTACTCAAGCCCCTTAAATTGAACAATACTTTCATCAACCACCATGAACCGCCCCAGGACCGCATAGTTAAACCATACATTAGAGACAATCAGGTGACGCAAGAGGTGCCCTTTATTGCACCAGGCAAGGTTGGTGGTGCCAGCAGCATGTTAGCCACGATTTCTGACCTACTTTCATGGGCTGAATTTCAATTAAAAACCCAGAAAACAACAGACCAAGAGGCCACAGCCCAGCGCTACTTGCCGCAATCCATCATGCAGCCTAACCGGGCATATGGCAGAGCCAACTTTGCCGCTTATGGCTTGGGCATGATGATGGAAGACTACCGCGGACACAAGTACTTCTACCATAGTGGTTCTTATATTGGCTACTGTTCCTTCATGGGCTTTGTCCCTGACTTGGATTTAGCCTTTGTTGTTACTACTAACATGGACTCAACTGATGCCATCTTCGCCCTTGCCTATCAAACAATCGACAACGCGCTAGGCATAAACGATACCGACTGGGTTGAAAAAGTAGCCAAAATAATGGCTAAAAAAGACCAAGCAAAAGAAGAACACCTTGCTAAACTAAAGGGGAACTCAGCTAAACCGGTTAAAGCCGCTTCAGAGCTTCTCGGTGACTATCAAAATCCAGGTTATGGACTTATTTCACTGCATGAGCACGATGGCAACCTGATGGTTACCCTTGGTAAATGGGATTATCCAGTCATTGTCAACGAAAAGGGTGCAATGCTTGTCGAAGAAAGATTATACGACCACGGTTTATTGCCAATTAGTTTTGGTCCCAATAAGGTCAACTTAATGACTGAGCCAGCCCTTAAAAAACCGACTGAATTTATTAGGCTAGCTTAGTATTTTTATCTGGTCTTTAATTTTTACTTAGTCTTATTCAATGAATCCCTCACTGCTGCTTTTATTGCTTTACTGGTCTGTGTCGCTCCAGAAACCACATCGACATTATAAGAATTTGCCGCAACTATCTTCTTTGGTAATTCTCTAACAGCCTTTAGACCATAATCATCACTTTCGGTCTGCTTCAAAACTTCAACGTTTTCAATCTTGCCTTTCTCACTAACCGTTGTGCGAACAACCACACCATCACCCATGCCTTGGCTGCTAAAACCTAAGTATTGGTTCTTACTTGTTGTATACTGATCCCTATTTTCATCACTTTTAGCAATAAAATTTTTATTGATATTTGCATCAGTAAGGTTGAATCCACTAGAAGCAGGTAGTTCTTCTTTAATCGCAGCTGCATTTTCACCTGCAATCTTACCAGAAATCAAGCAATCAGCCACATTGCCACCGGTGGTATATTTGTTAACGAATGGTGCACCCAATTCTCCTGCTTCATAAAGATGTGGAATTGGCTTATTGTCTGGATCAAGCACTTGTGAATGACCGTTTCGGCGTCCTCCACCTTGGGTATTAAGCATGTTTTGACGTAATGCAATAGCGTAATATGGACCCTCGGTACTAAATTTGCGCAAAGTCTCTGGATCTCGGTGAAAAGCATAATCTTTGCCTTGTTGTGCCATGAAATTAAACTCGTCAACTGTATTGTTTAGCATAGTAGGCTCTTTACCAATTTCTTTAGCCAACTCTTTAATTGTGTTGGCTTGAATTGCATTATCAATAAAGCCAGGAACTTTTAGACCATCATCAGCTTCATTTTTTAGTTCATCATATTTCTTTTGGTCAAAAATCATATATGGATGAGTTTGATTTAGCGGAACTGCCCAGTCCCCATGGTTATAAATATGACCATGACGGTTCATCTCTGCTTCATTGAAGTATCTTGAGCCGTCATCACCAACCACGATAACACTGCCATTAGAACTTTCTTTCCAAAATACATTCAGAGCGTAAGTAGACCGTATACCTTCTTTGTGTCGCAAAGATAAGCCATGAAATTGACCCAGTGACTCAAAGGAACGCATATTCCACAATTGGGCATTAATTTCTTCCAGCATCTTAATTCCGTCACCATTGTTGTACAAAGTGCCAATTGGGGATAAATAGGACGATTGTAAGAAAACTTGCATCATTTCTTTATTATTTTCAAATCCACCAGTAGCCAGAACTACACCATTCTTAACTCTAATATTGCGTAAAACATGATCGCGTTCAATTTGAACTCCAATAACAGCCTTACTGATACAATCCTGAATCAAATGCTTCGCCGGTGAAGAATACCAAACATCAACTTTATCAGAACGGTCCAGCACTTTTTGCCGTAAAATCTTCCATAATGCGCCATCATCAACACCATTGTGAACCAAATATGCGTCATATGACTCTGCATCCGGCAATTCTGGATATTCTGTTACATAAGCAGTTGAAGGTGTTCCAGCAAGCAACTTTTTCATGCTAACAGGTTCAACATCTAAATATTTTTTGAAGTAGTCGCCCATGGTAGAAATGCCTTTTATAAAGGCATTAAAAGCATCATTATCAGGTTTTAAAGGTGCTGCAAGGTGTTCATGGTAATTTTTCAAAGCATCATAGTTTGTCCCTGCACCCACCATCTGACCTGAATAGCGGGTATTCCCTCCTTCGTGGCCCGCCGGTGCACTGTCTACCAGAAGCACCTTAGCACCACTGTCTGCAGCAAATCTTGCAGCCGTGGCACCAGCACCACCAAAGCCTAATACAGCAACATCATAAATCGCATCCCATTGAAATTCTTTTTCATTAGCCATAAAAAATTCTCCTTTGTAATTATTCTTGTCTACGCTTTCATTAAACACTATAATTAGATGTATGTGAAATACTTAATTATTAAAATGACCATTACTAAATGAGAATAGGTGGACAGTATGGACGATCAATTCTTGAATTATTTAGAAACCCTGGAAAGCAGTAATTCGATTTCAGAAGCTGCCAAAAAGCTTTATTTATCACAACCTTATCTCAGTCGAATTATCAAGAAAGAAGAAAAAGAATACAATGTTTTACTTGTTAATCGTGATTCATATCCAATTCACTTAACACCAGCTGGGCAACTTTTAATACGATATTTGAGAAAGAATTTACAATTACAAAGTCAGCTTAAAGAAGAAATGAAGCAATATGAAAAGACCCATTTTACAACCCTGAGAATGGGAATCACACCGCCCCTAGGTCAAAATTTCAATTTGACCTTGCTGCCTCAACTTTTGTCTAAATATCCAAACTTAAAAACCAAAACCACGGAATTGAGTACCGCAGATGCGATCAAAGCTTTTAAAGATGAGCAATTAGATCTTTTTGTTGGCAATACAGTTAACCTGCCAAATGTAAAAAATCAATACTTGTACTCAGATCCACAAGTCCTAGTATTGGGTCGAAATTCAATATTGTATCAACCTAATAAAGGTCAAATTAAAGTAAAAGAAAATGAATTACAAAAACTTAATCATGAAAGTTTTATCGTAGTTGATGGTCAACGCGGTTACCAAGAAATCGTCAATAACTTTTTTAGTAATTTGGGTATAAGCTTTTATCCGCAGGTTCAGGTTCGCGATACATATACGGCTCTCAAATTGGCAGATTTGGGTTTGGGCAATATGACAACAAATATTGAATCAGTTAAAAATAAGACTTATCAGAATATCAACTATATTGTCCTACCTCCAGATAAAATTAAAGTGTACTTTTCAATTTCTACTTCTAAGGTGAAAAATCGTCTGACTGCTGAAATTTCATATGCTAAAAACATTCTAAAAAAAGACTTCAAGACACAAATCCTGGAGCACTAATTTTAAATAGCAAAAAGCAAGAATTCAAAAATTTGATTCTTGCTTTTTAGTTTACAGTAAAGACTAAATCTTCCCACCAAACACCGGGTAATGGCTGGCTGCACCGTAATCAAGTCCTTCAAGCTGACCAAGTACTGCCATGTCTTCATCACTAATTGTAAAGTCAAGAGCCATGTTTGCTTTAATATGCTCCTGGCGGGCTGCTTTAGGCAAAACTACCGTGTCAAGTTGCCAATCATAGCGAATACACAATTGTGCAACTGACACATCGTACTTGTCAGCCATCTCCTTAATAATAGGGCTGTTTAGAGCCGCACCATGAGCTACGGGCGAGAATGATTCAACCACAATACCTTCGTCCTGTGAAAAATCAATTAATTCTTTTGGTGTAGCCCCAATATGACACAAAATCTGGTTGACCATCGGTTTGGTAGAACTATTGTCAATTAAATTGCGTAAATCTGCTGCTTGAAAACTTGAAACTCCAATTGCGCGCAATTTGCCTGCCTTGAGCGCATCTTCTAGTGCTCGCCAGGTTTCTAAGTTGCCTTCGAAGTGACGATCATTTGACTGGTTAACCTCTTTCCAGGGCTGCGGATTATGAATAATCATCATATCCAGATAATCCAGGTCCATCTTCATTAAGGTTTCATCAATTGACTTTATCGCTTCAGCATAATTTTTGATTTCAGCGACCACCTTTGAATTGACAAAAACATCTTCGCGTTTAATGCCCGCTTGCTTGATGCCTTGGCCAACGCCGGCCTCATTGCCATAAGACTGCGCTGTGTCAATATGATGGTAGCCTAGCTCAAGTGCTGTTTGTACCACGGCAGCTGCTTGATTATTCGGAATTTCCCAAACACCTAAAGCTAATTTAGGGATCTTAACACCATTATTTAAAGTCATCATTTCATCTTGAATCATCTTTTGTCCTCCATGCTTATTTTATCCAAAGTGTAGTCCTTCAAGTTCACTCTAAGTCAAGAAAAAATGCAAGATTATCTTTTTAAACAAAAAAAGACCAGTCCTCAACAGGACTAGTCCTAATTTAAAACAAAGAATGAATTATTCTAAGTTTAATGAGCTCTTGTCAAACCCAGCTGACTTGATCTTGTCGTCAATTGACGGCGTACCAAGCCACTTAATCATTTCCTTCATCGATGCAGTAATTGCTTCGGTCCCAGGAAGAAGCAGCTTACGTGGGTCGTAACCCTTGTTAGCCTTGTCCTCATCCTTGTGGGCTTCGAAGTACTTGCGCGTAGCTTCTTGGAAGGCTAATTGGAATTCAGTGTTAATGTTAACCTTAGAAATACCAAGTGAAATAGCTTTCTTAACCTGTTCTTCAGGAATACCAGAACCACCATGCAATACCAGCGGAACAGAAACAGCATCAGCAATTTCCTTTAGACGATCAAAGTTAAGACCAGTCCAACCTTCTGGATAAACACCGTGGATGTTGCCGATACCACAAGCAAGCTTGTCGATACCTGCAGCAACAAAAGTCTTAGCATCCTCAACTGAAGCCAGTTCGCCGCCTTCAGCACCTTGGTTTTCACCAATCTTGCCGATTTCAGCTTCAACAGAAATGCCGCGTTCATGAGCCAACTTAACGATTTCCTTGGTCTTAGCCAAGTTTTCGTCAGTTGGTAGTGCATGACCATCAAACATAACGGATGAATAACCAAGTGCAATACATTCCTTGGCAGCCTCAAAGTCACCGTGGTCCAAGTTCAAAACAACTGGAACAGAAATGTTCATTGCATCGATTGTGTCTTCAACAATATCTTTAGCTACCTTGTAGCCACCCATGTACTTAGCAGCACCCATTGATACTTGGATTAAAACTGGGGTTCTGGTTTCCTCAGCTGCTTGCAAAATTGCACGTGTCCATTCTAAGTTGTTAGTGTTATAAGCACCGACTGCATAATGGTTTTTACGAGCGTCTTTGAAGATCTGATTACCATTATCTAAATATGCCATTCAAAATACCTCCTATAAACTTACATCAATATTGTACCTTAATAATTAATTATTGAACAATCTTTTATCCGATGTAAACGCTATTTTAGCAAAAATAATTTCTGTTTACATTTCCTTAGGAGCATTAACGCCCAGCAAGCGGAGTGCTTCCGTCAAAACAAGCGATGTAGCTTGAACTAGGGCCAAGCGTGCAGTGATTTGCTCATCGGCAGACAAGATCTTAACATTGGCATAGTACTTGTTAAACTTCTTAGCCACATCCAAGGCATACTTGGCAATGATTGATGGTTCAAACTTTTCGCTGCTGCGGGCAATAATACGTGGGAAATCAGCCAGTGCTTTGGCCACGCTGAAAGACCAATCATCATCACTTACCAAGCCTGTTATGTCGGGCTTTTTGCCCATCTTATCGGCTTTGCGCAAAACGCTTTGGGCCCGGGCGTTGGTATATTGGACGTAAGGACCGGTATCCCCTTCAAAGCGAACTACTTCGTCCAAGTCAAAGTCGAAGTTTTCTACCCGGTCATTTTTCAAATCATGGAAAATAACGGCACCAACGCCTACATCGTGAGCCACCTGCTCTTTATCTGCTAAGTCAGGATTCTTCTGGTCAATTTGCTTGCGAGCCAGCTTGACTGCATCACTTAGAACTTGATCCAAAAAGACTACATTACCCTTACGAGTAGACAGCTTTTTGCCGTTTTGGGTAATCAGACCAAAGGGAACATGGTAAATTTCATCTGACCAGTCGTAACCCATCTTCTTCAAGACGGTCTTGAGTTCGACAAAGTGCTGGGCTTGCTCGTTGCCGACCACATAGAGCATTTTGACAAAGTGGTATGTCTTCATCCGGTAAATGGCTGCCGCTAGATCACGAGTCAAGTAAATACTGCTGCCATCAGACTTAACAATCAGAGCTGGCGTTTCGTCTTCACCCATATCAACCACTTGAGCTCCTCGCGATTCATGCAGCAGGCCCTTTTCCTTGAGTTCATCAATCACTGGCTGCATCTTGTCATTGAAGAAGGCTTCACCCTTGTACGAGTCAAAGGTTACGCCAAGTTCTTGATAAATACGCTTAAAATCAGCTAAAGAGACCTCACGGAACCATTGCCACAGTTCTACTGCTTCAGAATCGCCATCCTCCAGCTTTTTAAACCAGGCCCGACCTTCATCGTCTAATTCTGGATTCTCTTCAGCCTCAGCATGAAACTTGACGTAGTACTTAAACAAGTTCATGATTGGGTCTTTTTTGACATCCTCTTCCACGCCCCAATGCTTATAAGCTGCGATCAACTTGCCAAATTGTGTACCATAATCACCTAGATAGTTAATCTTGATTGGAGTATAACCCACCTTCTCCAAGGTTTTAGCAATTGAATTGCCAATAACCGTTGAGCGCAAGTGGCCCATCGACATTGGCTTAGCAATATTGGGACTCGACATGTCGATTGGAACATTGCCCTGTCCTAAAACTTGGTCGCCAAAGTGATCTTTAGCAGTCAAGACCTCTTGTAAAGTCTGCGCAATCAACTTTTTATGGTTGATTGCAAAGTTTACGTAAGGGCCAACCGCTTGAATGCTGGCAAAGTCATCGCTGGCTAGCTTGTCAGCAATTGTTTGAGCAATTTCAGCTGGGTTTTTGTGCAGACTTTTAGCCAAAATAAATGCTGGAAAGGCATAATCGCCCAACTTTTCATTCTTTGGCCGTTCGATTAATTGGCTAATTTGGTCGTGGGGTAAGTCGACTTGACTTGCAATTAAATCTATTACCTTGTTTTTAAAATCCATGTTTGCCTCCTTAGCAATCAAATAAAAAAAGTCCCTTCCTTAAAAAGGAAGAGACGAGTTTTTACCCGCGGTACCACTCTAATTGATACAAAGTATCCGCTTTAAATTTTTAAGTTATCAGTTAGACACGCCTTCATGCACTCCTCCAGTCCGCCTTGCACCGACGCGGACTCGCTGAATTGGAAAAAGTGACTACTACTTCTAACGTCTTACAAAATCTGATTATAACAGGAAAAAAGCAGTTATGCCAACTCTTTTAATTGTTTTTGATGATAACTTCGGTTTCGGCTGGAATATGTTCCAACAACCAGCGTGAATCGGGCACGCTCAGCCGAATACAACCATGCGAAGCTGGTTTAACGCCCAGCTTGCCTGCCTCCTTGACATTATAGCGACCATTACTCTTGGTGGGCACAGAATGAAAGAGATAGATATCCTGGTCATCCCAACTCAACCAGTTGTTTGCACCCTCATTCAGCTTGGGGTTATAAAAAGAATCTCCTCGGTCATTGTGAATTTTAAAGGTGCCTGTTGGAGTTAATGACTTGCCTTTTTTAAACAGACCACCACTGGCAATCATTGTATAAAGTCGCTTTTCATCACGCATAAGGTATACCCGGTTGCCCCTTAGCGATACCCTAATCGTTAGGTTGTTTTCAATGTGCTTAACCTTGGGATAAGTCTTGGTCTCACTAGGCTTGCGCCAATTATAGGGTTTGCGCAAGGAAGCAGGATCTTTGTATGGTCGGTAAAAAGCCGCCGTTTTCTTGACTGTCTTTTTAGAAGAACTGTCAGAACGAGCTGGATTGATGGACTCTGTTGGCATTGATATCCTGGCCAAGCTAATGGCACAGATTATGAGGATACAGAAAGCCGTAAGCGGCTTTAGTATGTTATTTTTCATGTTAAACCTCTACGTTTTTCTCCCCAAGTATTAGTTACATTTTATAACATCAACTAGTAGCTTGCTCACTGTACGTATTTTTTCATTATCTGGGGTAAATACGCACTCACTTGAGTTGGTCGCACTATATACTGGTTCTGAGCAATTTGGTCACCTGCTAAAGAATGAAGGTAGACCGCAGCCATTACCGTCTCTAGCTCATTGCCAAATTGGCCGATTAGGCCACCAATGATACCCGCTAGTGTATCACCCATTCCGCCAACAGCCATGCCAGGATTACCTAAAGGATTAACCACAACAGACCCATCTCCACTGTATATATGAGTGTGGTTAGACTTTAAGACCAAGATCGCATTTTGCTGGGGAAAAAGCGTGGCTAAGGCAGCTGCATTGGCACTGTCTGTTTGAAAAGGGATTTTGATTTGACTGAGTCGTTGCCACTCCATTTGGTGCGGCGTCAGGATCACTTTCTTAGCTTTGACAGGCATTAAGTCGTGGTCCTGGGCAATCAGGTCTAGACTGCTAGCATCCAGCACCAATGTTTGCTCACTTGTCACTTCATCACACAACATGGCCATGATTTTTTGAGCAAAATCTCCCATCCCTAAGCCTGGTCCACAAACGATGACATCCATCTTCTTAATTACTTTGGCCAGACCCCGGTCACGCCAGTCGATAAACATGACTTCGGGGTCCCGAGCATGCAATGCGTGCACATTCAATGAGTGGGATGCAACAGCAACCAAGCCAGCACCGCTGTTTAATGCACCCTCTGCAGCCATGATAATGGCTCCACCGTAGTTTTCGCTGCCACCGATTAAAAGGACTCGGCCATAGTTGCCCTTGTGCGTGTTGCTTTGCCGCTTTTTGATTGTTTTTGCCAGTATGTCATGCGCAATTTCGATCATTTTATCCTCCAAAAAGCCAGCGCCAAAAGCGGACTAAAAAGTTGATCCGATTCGTAGACTGCATTGCCTTAGCAGGCAAGTAAAAGCCATTGGGATGGGCCAGTGAAATTATCTTATTAGAACCCGCTTTAAAGCAAAAAGAGGTGACAGTCTGACCTTCTTTGACTGGTGCTTCTACTGTGTCATTCGTTAAACTTACTGTTAACTTAGGGCCAGTAGTCGGAGCCCAAACCACGCTTTTTTCCTTCATGCCAATATTGATTTCCCCAGCATGACCGTTATGAACCTTCATCTTGGTCCTGCCCATAATCACTTCATTAGGCTTAAAGATAACTGGACGAAAGTTCTTGTACAGGTAGCTCAAGAGTCGACTGGTCTGTTCAAAACGGGCTGGATCATTGCCATTTAGGTGACGGGCACCCATTACCACTGTTATCAAACGGGCACCACTATGCTTAGCCGCGGCGATAAAGCAAGCGCCAGCTGCGTCAGTTGTTCCAGTCTTTAGTCCATCCACGCCTAGCTTAGAATGATATTGTGGCAGCCCCCTCAACATCCAATTAAAGTTAGTCATTGGGGTCCTAGCATTTTGATCGACGAAATCCAAGCGCGGAATCCGTGTAGTTTTGATCACCTGAGGATATTTATTAAGCAGGTGCTGACCAACAATTGCCATGTCCTTAGCCGACATTTTATTTTCTGCATCTCCGCGAGCTCCAGGATAGGCCTCTGTGCCTACACTCTTATTAGGCAGACCGCAGGAAGTGTATACTTCAGCATCCTTAATGCCCCATTTTTGCAGCTGTGACCGCATCAACCGGACAAAGTCCAATTGCGACCCACTTACAGCTTGGGCAAGCATCATCGCCGCACCATTGGCTGACTCAATTAGCGTTGCCTGATACAATTGCTTGACCGTATAGGAATGGTCCAGTCTGAGTGGAACATTGGAAAAATCTTTGTTCGAAGCAACAGCCACTATTTGCGGAGTTGGAGTGATCCTGGTTTTCCAATTAAGCTTGCCTTCATCAATGGCATGGAGCGTCAAGTAAACCGTCACCAGCTTGGTCATTGACGCAATCGGCAAGGGCTGGTTAATATTTTGTCCATAAAGCAGTTGACCTGTTCTAGCATCAATAGCAATTGCCGACTTGACCTCCAGATTTAACCGCTCACGGTGATAGTCATTGGGCAAGGCTTGGGCAGCACTAGCTTGAGCCGGTACCAGCAGCATGATCACCGTGACTAGAGTCAGGGCTAGTTTCCTCAGTTTATGTTTCAAATTGAAAAACCCCTTTCATAAGATTTTTTCGGTTATTTTTGCCTTTTATGCTTACATTTTACCAAATTTTTGGTATTATTATTACTGTATTAAAAATTCTACGCCCCGATGGCGGAATTGGCAGACGCGCAGCGTTCAGGTCGCTGTTTAGGCAACTAAGTGAAAGTTCGAATCTTTTTCGGGGCATTAATTTTGAAAGGCTAATCGTGAAGGTTGGCTTTTTTTGTAAAGTAATTGTGCTATAAGGAAGTTTATCATGCAGAAACGCTTAACCAAATCACGCGACAAAGTTTTAACCGGTGTTCTGGGCGGGATTGCCGAGTATTTTGATTGGGATAAGGCCTGGACCCGAATCGGTGGCGCAGCCCTGATTTTTTTCACTGGCGGCGGCATACTCGTTTATATTGTAGCTGCAATCGTGATGCCTGAACCAAGTGACCATGATGATGTCCCCAATGGTGAATACCGGCAACCTTAATTTTTCATCCTTGCCATTAAGTGCTAAAATATAAGTCCTTGGCAGGGGCACGCAAATAGCAAAATATTGTATTTGCAAGTCGACAAAAGGCGTTATTACTTTAAAACAAGTAATAACGCCTTTTTCATGCCCTAATATGCAATTTGTGCAAAATGGGAACAATCTTGTCGCCCAAAATCTTTTGCGCAAGGTGGGACTTAATGGCTGCAAAGCCATAAATCAGTGCACCTGCAATAACTGCCAGCACTACAATTACTAGTGCTGACCACCGATTGGCCGGATTTAAAAACAATTCCAGTCCCTTTTCAAGACCTAAGACCAAAACAAACATTAGCAGCGAAAAAGCTGTAATACCGATAAACCGGCGACTTGTTCGGTTCTTGTTGAAGTTGTAGCTTACTTCAAGGTGCTTAAAGGCTAGAAAAATTATGGCCAACATGCCCAGGTTGGTTGCAATGAGGGGTCCAAAAACCTTAAACACGTAAATCATCGGATATTGGACAAGCAGCTTAATTACCAAACCTAATGCCAAGTACTTGATTGCCAATCCATTTTCAGACAAGCCCTGTAAAATTGCCATCAGCACGGTAAACAACCCTAAAGTAATCGAAGTAAATGCCGATAAGTAAAGCACGTTTGACCCCAACTGGTCAAAGCCATAAAAGATGGTATAAATCGGTGTGGCAATTGCCGCCATGCCAAATGCAGCCGGAATCATTACAAATAAAAACAAGTCTAGCGTATTTCCCACCTGGTGAGAAATAGTATGGAAGTCATGCTTGGCATGTGCAGCAGACAGCAAGGGAATAGCCGTCACCGCCATTGCACTAGCCAGGGACACAATAATCATAATCAGCTTGTTAGCATTCAGTGCAAATAGTGCATACCAAGTTTCAATCGTGTTGTAGCTGACGTTCATCACACTAGCTATCATTGGGTGGAAGGTGTACTGGTCTACCAGATAAAACAGTTGGATGCCGGCATCAATAATGATAAAGGGAATGGCCTGGGCAATAATTTCACCAAACAAGGATGCTGTTGAAACTTGAATTTGCCCCGCAGAATTGTCTACCAGTTGATTCAACTTCTTGCGCCTTGAAAGCAAAAACCAGACCAAAATAGCAATACCAAAAGCAGCTCCAATTGCAGCCGCCAAATTTGATTGTACAACTGCATCAACAAAGTTGCCATGTTGGACCTGCATGATAACGTAGGCCGTGAGCAACATCCAGATGACCCGGGCCAACTGTTCGACAAACTGCGACATGGCCGAGGGCATCATGTCCGCATAGCCTTGAAAGTACCCCCGCATAATGCTTAGAACCGGAATAATCAAAATAGCATATGACAAACTACGCATTACGGCCACTTGTCTAGGGTCGCTACGCGTTCCGTTTGAAGCCAAAAATGGCGAAGCAAAATACATGATTGCGGCCGAAACCACCCCTAAAATAACCATGAGGAAGAGACCGCGATGAAACAACTTGCGACCCACCCCATACTCGTTTAGGGCATTATATTTTGCCACCTGCTTGGCTACTGCTCCAGGAATACCAGCAGTTGAGATCAAAATAAAGATACTGTATATGTTATAGCTTCTAGCAGTTAGTGCATTGGCAATATTACTGTAGGGTGACATCCAATAGAACCATGGAATAATGTAGAGTGCACCCAAAATACGTGAAGTAATGGAGCCAAAAGTCATCCACGCACTGCCCTTGATAAAAGTGTCCTGCGTGTTTTGTTCTGTTAACTTATTTTCTTTCATTAATGTTCCCTAAATCTAGTGTACTAACTATCTTATTTTGAAGCAAAAACGGTAATTGACAATAAATATACTAATCGCTTTAGGAAAAATTAACTTTATTTCGCAACAATGTTAACAATCTTATTCGGCACAATAATTACTTTTTTAACCTCTTTACCAGCCAAAAATTTCTGGACGTGCGAAATAGCCAAAGCTTGTTTTTCTAAGCCTTCTTTTGCTGAGTCCTTAGGAGCAGCAAAATTGCCCCGCAGTTTGCCGTTGACCTGAACCATGATTTCAACAGTTGATTCAACTAATTTTTCTGGATCATAAGTTGGCCACTTAGCAAATGTCACTGATTCATCATGACCAAAGACCTGCCAAATTTCCTCCATCATATGGGGAGCAATCGGAGCGGCCAGAGTAATGAAGCCTTCGGCGTATGACCGCGGAATGGTTTTAGCCTTTTGGGCTGCATTGATAAAGACCATTAACTGCGAAATAGCCGTGTTGAAGTGGAGATCATCAAAGTCCTCAGTCACCTTTTTGACCGTTTCATTATAAACCTTGTCTAGTGTTCCATCATTTTCTTCGACGATGTTTTCTTGCGGAATCGCCTTCAAGTCAAGATCATTAACAAAGAGACGCCAGATCCGGTCCAAGAACTTCTTTGTTGAGGCAGGACCGTTATCATCCCAGTCAATTGAAGCATCCAGCGGTCCCATGAACATCTCATACATGCGTAAACTATCGGCACCGTATTCATCAATGACATCGTCCGGGTTAATAACATTTCCCCGGGACTTGGACATCTTTTCGTGATCTTTCAAAATCAATCCCTGGTTGTAGAGACGCTGGAAAGGCTCCTCGTTAGGCACTACGCCTAGGTCATAGAGAACCATGTTCCAAAAGCGTGCATACAACAGGTGCCGGACAGCATGCTCAGCGCCACCAATATACAAATCAACGGGCAGCCACTGCTTAAGCTTGTCTAAGTCCGCCAACTTGTTGTCGTTGCGTGGGTCAATATAGCGCAAGAAATACCAGGATGAGCCGGCCCAGTTTGGCATCGTGTTGGTTTCCCGCTTGCCCTTGCGTCCGTTTTTGTCGACCACATTAACCCAATCTTTAAGGTTGACGAGCGGACTTTCAGGTGAGCCTGATGGCTTAATATCAGTTGCATGTGGCAGAACTAGCGGCAATTCATCTTCTGGTACCAGTGTGGTCTCACCGTCTTCCCAATGAATAACAGGAATAGGTTCACCCCAGTAGCGCTGGCGGCTGAAGTCCCAGTCCCGCAATTTGTAATTGACCTTCTTTTGGCCTAGATGGTGGTCTTCAAGCCATTCCACCATCTTCTTCTTGGCTTCTTCCACGTTTAAACCATTTAAAAAGCTAGAGTCAACGTGTGGGCCATCTCCGGTATATGCTTCCTTAGTCACGTCCCCGCCCTTGATAACTGCTTTGATTGGCAAGTGAAACTTTTGGGCAAACTCATAGTCGCGACTATCATGGGCCGGAACTGCCATTACCGCACCCGTGCCATAACTAGCAAGGACATAGTCGGCAATCCAAATTGGAATTTCCTCTTTGTTGACTGGGTTGATTGCATAGGCTCCGGTAAAGACACCAGATTTAGTCTTATTCAAGTCTGTTCGTTCTAGGTCTGACTTGGATTCAATCTGCTTAATATACGCATTGACTTCATCGCGACAAGAAGCTGCAGTAATCTTGGCGACCAACTTGTTTTCTGGGGCCAATACAGCGTAGCTGGCACCAAAAAGAGTATCAGGACGCGTTGTGAAAACATCAAAGGACTCTGCCGAATCCTTAACTTTGAAGGTTACCTGTGCACCAACCGAACGACCAATCCAATTGCGCTGCATTTCTTTAATGTTTTCGGGCCAATCGAGCTTGTCCAGGCCTGCCAGCAAGCGGTCGGCATACTTGGTAATGCGCAAAACCCACTGCTTCATGTTGCGCCGGTATATCGGGTAGCCGCCGCGTTCGGTTTTGCCATCCACGATATCCTCATTGGCAACTACTGTCCCTAAATCTGGCGACCAGTTGACTGGAACTTCGGCTTCATAGGCGAGACCATGCTTGTACATTTGTTCAAAGGTCCACTGGGTCCACTTGTAGAAACTAGGATCAGCGGTTGAAATTTCCCGGTCCCAGTCATAGGAAAAGCCCAGCTTATTGAGTTGGCGTTTAAAGTTAGCAATATTGGCCTTGGTTACAACAGCTGGGTCTTGGCCCGTCTTTAAGGCGTACTGTTCGGTTGGCAGGCCAAAGGCGTCCCAGCCCATTGGGTGGAGCACATTATAGCCCTGGCTGCGTTTCATACGAGCAACAATGTCAGTTGCAGTGTAGCCTTCAGGATGTCCAACATGTAATCCCTTGCCCGAAGGAAATGGAAACATGTCTAAAACATAATAATTTTTCTTTTTAGAATCTGTTCCCGTCTTGAAAGTATGGTTTTCAGCCCAATACTTCTGCCATTTTTGCTCGACCACCTTGTAATTGTACATATTTTTTCACCTCATAAAAAAAGTCCTATGAAACTCTTCATAGGACGAATAATCGCGGTACCACCTAAGTTTCACGCAATAAAACGTGACCCTCAATGCCCCTTAACGCGGATAGCAAACGCTAAAGTATCCCTCAGGCTCAGTTCACAGTTATTCTTCAAGCCTTGCACCCACCGGCTCTTCTCTTAAGAAAAATAGGACTGCTAATAATTCCTGACCTTTATTTTTTGACCAATAATGATTATAATTTACCACAAATGCATAAAAAAACAAAGGGAGAAAGTCATTTGAATACAACAAAACACTCAAGAAAAGACACGATTATACCTGCGGCTATTTTTGTCGCACTATATGCAGTCTGGGCAATTTTGGTTTCCTCTGGCAATCAAATCATTCACCAATTTGACCAGGCTGTAATTGGCGCTGTTTGCACCAATAATCCAGCTAGTGTCAAGTTCGCTACCACCTTTACCAATTTAGGCAATACCAATGTGATTGTGGTTGAAACAGTCATCCTGGTTATTATCTTGGCAATTTTCAAGAAATACGCCTATGCACTGTTTACTGCTGGCACAATGATTGCAGCTAACGGCTACAACTGGATTATCAAGCACGCGGTTGAGCGCCACCGCCCTCCAGTTCATCACCTGGTAAGTGCTGATGGCTATAGCTTTCCATCGGGCCATTCAGTCGGCAGTGCAGCGCTTTTTGGCGTTTTAATTGTTTTAACTATTTTATTGATTAAAAACAGGGCCATTAAAACGGTCTTATGTCTGGTTTGGGCCTGCATCCCAGTCTTGATTGCCTATACGCGTGTCTTCAGCCATGTTCACTATCCCTCTGACGTGGTTGGCGGCATCTTGGGCGGCATTACATTTGTGTTGATCGGCTATTCTTTCCTGTACCATTATTATCTAGAAGAATAGACCCTTCTACCAAGCAAAATCGAGTCATTAATTCATCCTGTTGATTGCTAACCACCCGGTTGCAATTGACAGGATTTTTTGCATAAAAAAAGAGGCTTACGCCTCCTTATTTCGACAATAACTAGTTGACCACATCGATCAAATCGCGTTTTAAATGAGCATTCAGAGTTGTCCTTAGCTGGGCTAAACGCTGCTCATAATCAGGACTGAAGTTGCGTGGCTTTTGATCATTCACAAAGCGGCCAGCATTGGTCATTCCCCAAAATTGGGCCGTATCTTCATCAAAGACTTTAAAGGCATTCATATATTTGTCCCATAGTTGGTCATTTTGACCGACACCATCGCTGACATAGCCTTGACCCCCACCTAAATAACCACAATTCATGATTGTATAGAGGAACTTGCCACTAAGCAGACCAGCAGGCCCTTGTGGACCTTCATGATAAGCAAAACCGGACGCAAATACTTTTTCGATATAACCCTTCACAATGCTGACAGGCGCATCATGCCAGTTAGGATAAGCAAAAATCAAGACATCTGCTTGACGCACCAATGCCTGTTCTTGGGCCAGATATTCTGGCGCTGTGCCCAAGCCATCCTTAACGTAATAAAATTCTTCAGGATGTAAAACCGGATCGAAGTTGAGATCATAAAGATCACGCAATTCAACGGCCCACCCCTCTTCTTCTAGGTATCGCATTGTCGTATTGACCATGTCGTAAGTCAAGCTATACTTGCGTGGCTCCCCTACAACCAAGAGCGCTTTGGTTTTATTCTTCGAGCCGTCAAAGCCATGCGACTGATAGGATTGTTGCAGAGCTTCTGGCACTATTGTACCCGACGTCCTTATTTGACCATTTAAAATTTTTTGAATTAATTCCATTTTGTTCCTTTCACTTAACTTTTCACTTTTAATATAGCACAAAGTTGATTATTTTAGTTTCATTCAAAATAGGTCAGCAAATATTTACTAGATTCTAGCCCCAATTTTAATTATTTAGACACTTTGAAACAATCATAGTAAATTTCATAAATGCCTTTGCAGCCTTAATTTAATTTTTGGCTATTGCTTTTTTATTTTTATAAGTACTGTTGAAGATCATCGCCAGTATAATTGCCACTAGTGATGCCACAAACACACCCTTTAAAGCGCTGAATAAGACTTGACGCAATTGGGGAATCAGATTCGTAGCCAATTCCTGAGCCTTGGCTGAAGAAACAATCTTATTCATCATTCCTTGGTTCAGTTGAGGATTTTTATCCAATTGAATAGCAACTACTGTGTTAAAGACGATCCCATAGATTGAAACCATCATTGTTTGACCTAAAAAGCGCATCAGCGTATTAAAAGATGTAGCCACTCCCACATTATCCGGTTCTACTAAAACTTGTGCTTGCACTTGGGAGGCTGGAATAATAATCCCAAAGGCAATCCCATTCACTGCTGAAATAAGGTAGAAAACCCAAGTTGGAGTGCTCATTGGTACTAGTATAAGAGCACAGTCAGCCGCTAAAATCACGGCTAACACACCATAGAAAGTCTTACGCACACCCCAGCGGCCAAGCAAGCGGCCAACTAAGAAGGAACCTGCAACCCATAAAAGCGAACAAGGCGTGACTGCAAAACCAGCCACGGTGGCATTGGCGCCCTTGATGCCCTGCATCCAAGTTGGAAGGTAGAATTCAAATCCCATAACTACGCCACCAATTAGCAGAGTATTCATGTTCATCGCGACGAATTGACGGCCTTTGAGCATCGTCAGCGGCAGTATTGGGTCTTCTGCCTTTTTTTCTTCTCGGTAAAAAAGCACGGCACTTACGACCACAATTATAGCTAAACCAAGTAAATAGATTAGACTAATCTTGCCAAGTTGCTGCAGAGAAATCATCAAGGTCAAGAGTAGCACCGTCAACCAGAAAGTACCCTTAACGTCTAACTTGGCTGCCTTCTTAGTCTTTGACTCGTTCAAAAATATAATTACCAAAATCAGAGCAATGATGCCTACTGGCACGTTGATATAAAATACCCAGTACCATGATAGATGTTGAACAATAAATCCACCCAGCAGTGGCGCAATGATAGATGCCACTAGCCAAAAGCCAGAATTAAGTCCTAATATTTTTGCCCGTTTTTCAGGATCATACAAGTCAGCAATAATAGTCATTGCCACTGGTTGAATGGCACCAGACCCCAGCCCTTGAATTACCCGAAATAAAATCAGCTGAATCATATTGTGTGCCTGGCCACACAGTGCTGACCCAATTACGAACAAGGTTATGCCAAACAGAAAAATGGGTTTGCGTCCAATGCTGTCTGCCAGCTTCCCATATATGGGAGTGGTAACAGTGGTCATAAATAGGAATATCGAAACTACCCAATTCATGATTTCTAGGCCATTTAGACTAGAAACAATCGTTGGCATTGCTGTTGATACAATCGTACCTTCAATGGCAGTCATAAAAACGGCAAGCGTTATGACTAAAACATTTGTTTTCTTCAATTTTTTCTCCTTGATCCATTACTTCTTTCTTTACAAAATTCACCAGTTATTGGGCTATATCTATTACCTTTAGGATTAATCATTTTCATTCTGGTTACTATGGGATCTTCTGTGAATTTTATGATTAATGCCCAGTGTTTAGGTTAGTCCACTGTGATATTGTTAACTAATGCTTTATCCATTTTTTAACTATCCCTTTCCTCTTTCTCCCCCTCCTTAGCCTTACTTCATGCTGTCAAGTCTTTCCAAATGAATATATCATATAGCAATCTTATTATTAAGAGATTTTATTGCTAATGTTATCTCAATCACAAAATACTAGAAAAAGATTACTGTACAGCTTAATATATATTGCCTGTTCTTTTTGCCTATGCCAGATTTAGGATCGAACGATCAGCGAACTGCATTAGATATAAAATAGCAGTTTTCTGTTCTACTGTAAGCACGCAACATTTTTATCCCATTCTTTAATACGTCATCTAGCATCTCTTCTTTAATTAATAATCCTGCTTATCTAATGTTCATTAATTCTTGTTTTTGTACAGTTGTCTTTTTGACTTAACCCTATCTAATACCTTGATTAAACCAAAAAGGAATCAAAATTTGATTCCTTAATAAGAGTTTTTATTTGCTTGTTTAATCATACGAAATGACTTCTTTAGATATTTTTTATTGACTTATCCAATTCAAGATTAACAAACAAGGAACCAAGTTATTGGTTCCTTGTATTAATTTACTTATTACGCTTTTTGTAAGTGCTATTGAATATAAGTGAAGCAAGAATGGCTACAAGTGATACCACATAGACGCCCTTCAAGGCACTGAACAAAACCTGCCGCAGCTGCGGAATTAGGTTTGCCGCTAGTTCCTGGGCCTTGGCTGACGAAACGATCTTGTTCATCATGCCTTGGGTTAGACCAGGATGTTTGGCCAATTGACTAGCCACTACCGTGTTGAAGGTAATGCCGTAAATCGACACCAGCATGGTCTGCCCCAGATAACGCATCAGCGTGTTGAAGGAGGTGGCAACTCCAATGTTGCTTGGTTCCACCAAGACCTGCGAACGCACCTGGGCCGCAGTGATAATACCACCAAAGCCAAAGCCGTTAAATACCGCAATGATGCAAAAAACCCAAAATGGCGTATGTAGCGGAACAAGAAGGAGCATGCAGTCTGCCACAAGCAGCAGCGTCAGCATGCCATATAGTGTTTTGCGCACACCCCAGCGGCTGAGCATCCCCCCAATAAGGAAGGAACCAACTACCCACATTATCGAACTAGGCGTGACTGCAAAACCAGCTATGGTTGCACTTGTGCCCTTGATGCCCTGCATCCAAGTTGGAATGTAGAATTCAAAACCAATGACAACACCCGAAACCAGCAGGGTAATCATGTTTACTGCTAGGAACTCCTTGCCCTTGAGCATCGTCAGCGGCATTATCGGGTCCGCTGCCCGTTTTTCTTCCCGGTAGAAGAGAAATCCACTGACTACCACTACCGCAGCCAAGGCTAGCAAGATGAGTGGACTGAGCGTCCCTAATTCTTGCAAGGTAAACATCAACGTTAAGAGCAAGACAATGAGCCAAAATGTTCCTTTGACATCGAGCTTAGTCTGTTGTTTGGTTCTGGACTCTTTTAAAAAGACCATAACCAAGATCAGGGCAATTATCCCAATTGGCACATTAATATAAAAGACCCAGTGCCAAGAAAGCTTCTGAACAATAAATCCCCCGAGCAATGGTGCAATGACTGATGCCACGCCCCAAAAGCCCGAGTTTAGCCCCAGCATCTTAGCACGCTTGTCAATGGGGTACATGTCAGCAATAATAGTCATCGCTACCGGCTGAATTGCACCAGATCCTAATCCTTGAATGACTCTGAATAAGATCAATTCCATCATGTTGTTGGCTTGACCACAAAGAGCCGAACCAATGACAAAAAGGACAATGCCGAACAGAAAGATCGGCTTTCGACCAATACTGTCGGCCAGTTTTCCATATAAAGGAGTTGAAACAGCTGTCATAAACAGAAAAATTGAAACAACCCAATTCATAATTTCCAGGCCGTTGAGGTCAGAAACAATTGTCGGCATTGCAGTTGACACTATTGTGCCCTCAATGGCCGTCATAAATGTCGTCATAAAGATTGCAATTGTGACAACTGGTACACTTGTTTTTTTCAAAGACTGCACTCCCCATCAGTTTACTTATTCTTACTTATTTTTTGCAATGAAATCCAAAAGCGCTTGTGCTTTATCGGTTTGCTCCCATGGCAAATCAATGTCAGTGCGGCCAAAGTGGCCGTATGCCGCGGTTTGCTCATAGATTGGTCGGCGCAAGTCAAGCATCTTGATGATCCCAGCGGGCCGCAGGTCAAAGACATGACGTACAGCTTGAGTCAACAGTTCAGCGCTGACCTTGCCAGTACCTGCAGTATCAATCATAATCGATACTGGGTGGGCAACCCCAATGGCATATGCTAGTTGAACCTCGCAGCGATATGCTAGGTTAGCCGCAACGATGTTTTTAGCCACATAACGGGCGGCATAGCTGGCACTGCGGTCAACTTTAGTCGGATCCTTGCCGGAGAAGGCGCCGCCACCATGGCGGGCGTATCCACCATAGGTATCAACGATAATCTTGCGTCCAGTCAAGCCAGAATCGCCCTTGGGCCCACCAATGACAAAGCGACCTGATGGATTAATCAAGAATTTGGTCTTTTCATCCAGGTATTGAGCAGGTATGACCTTCTTAATCGCCAAGTCAATCATGGCTTGCTCGATTTCATCATTGCTTACTTTCGCAGTTGTTTGAGTGGAAATCAAAACGGTGTCTACTCGTTTAGGTTTTTGGTCTTCACCATATTCTACTGTTACCTGTGCTTTTGCATCAGGACGCAGCCAGGGCAGCGTACCATTTTTGCGCAGCTTAGCAACTTGCCGCATTAAGCGGTGAGCCAGCGAAATTGGCAGCGGCATTAATTCAAGCGTCTCCTTGATGGCAAAGCCAAACATCAGGCCTTGGTCACCAGCTCCAATTTGATCTAGTTGATCTGTATCAGAATCTTTTTTGCGCACTTCCAGCGAGTTGTCAACGCCCTCTGCAATATCAGGCGATTGCTCGTCAATATCAACTAAGACCGCACAATTGTTGCCATCAAAGCCTAGTTCCGGCTTGTCATAACCAATCCGCAAAACTGTCTTGCGCACAATCCCTTGCACGTCCACATAGGCGCTGGTTGAGATTTCACCAAAAACATACACAATCCCTGTAGTCACGATCGTCTCACAGGCAACGTGAGCATCCGGATCCTTGGCAATAATTGCATCTAAGATTGCATCCGAAATTTGGTCTGCAATCTTGTCAGGATGACCTTCCGATACTGACTCCGAAGTAAATAAACGTTTTTCCATAATAGTCCCCCTCTATAGACATTAGCTATTCGGTTACCAGGCATCTCCACTGGGTGGATCCTCTCAGGACTTCAACCGATAAATTATTCGTTCTTTTGTAAAAAAAAGACTACCGCAATTCCGGTAGTCCTAGAACGATGGAGGATATAGGGCTCGAACCTATGACCTCCTGCTTGTAAGGCAGATGCTCTCCCAGCTGAGCTAATCCTCCAAAGTGACCCGTACGGGATTTGAACCCATGTTACCGCCGTGAAAGGGCGATGTCTTAACCACTTGACCAACGGGTCGTGTTCCGAATCAAAGCACATTCAATAGTATACCTGATGAGTAGCAAAATGCAAGATTTTCTGCTCAAAAAGTATAATTTTTTCGAATGGTAAATTGTAAAATGAAGTTGAACACTTGCGCTGATTAGAAAATGAAAAAAGTCCATTGGACTTCTCTGATAGAATGTAATTACCAACCTAATTCTAGAAAGAAGTCTCCAATGAACTCGCTTAAT
>NZ_JBWXGC010000020.1:0-6173 GCF_059900865.1 Lactobacillus sp. XV31L
GAAGCTGCTAAGATTAAAGCTGAAATCGATGCCGATCCAACATTGGATACAGCAACTAAGAATGCTCAAAAGAGCAGAGTTGATGTTGACGCAGCAACTGCCAAGGCTAATATAAGTCAAGCAACTGACGCCCAAGGCATTAAGGATGCAACTAGTGCAGGTATCATCAAGATTGATGGTGATCACGTCCCAGGTAGTGTATCCTTACCGGATCAAAAGAAGGCTGCGCAAGCAACAATTGATGCCGAAGCAAATAAGATTAAGGGTGAAATTGATGCCGATTCAACTCTAGATGATGCAGCTAAGAAGAGCCAAAAGGCTCAAGTTGATAAGGATGCAGCTGCAGCGAAAACAAACATTGATAATGCACAAGATGCTCAAGGTGTCAAGGATGCAACTACTGCTGGTATCGCTAAGATTGATAGTGATCATGTCCCAGACAGCACCTCATTACCAGATCAAAAGAAGAATGCTAAAGCAATTATTGATCAAGAGGCAGCTAAGATTAAGGCTGAAATTGATGCCGATCCAACCCTAGATTGTGCTGCTCAAACTGCTCAAAAGGCTCAAGTTGATGCAGATGTCATCGCAGCTAAAGGCAAGATTGATCAAGCAGTTGATGCCCAAGGCGTCAAAGATGCCACTGATGCAGGTGTAACTAAGATTGATAGTGACCATGTACCAAATAGTGTTTCACTGGTAAATCAAAAGGCTAATGCTAAGGCAAATATTGACCAAGAAGCTACAAAGGTTAAGGGTCAGATTGATGCCGATCCAACCTTAGATACAGCAACTAAGACTAAGCAAAAGGCTAACGTTGACACTGAAGCAAAGAATGCTAAGACTGCTATTGACAATGCCGTTAACGCTCAAGGTGTCAAAGATGCCCTTGATAACGGCATAGTAGCAATTGATGCACAATATGTTCCAAGTAAGAACGGTAGTCTAGAGAGTCAAAAGACAAAGGCTCAGGCAATTATTGATCAAGAAGCAGCTAAAATTAAGGCAGAAATTGATGCTGATCCAACATTGGATACAGCAACTAAGACTAAGCAAAAGGCCAATGTTGATCAAGATGCAACAGCAGCTAAGAATAATATTAGCCAAGCTCCTGATGCTCAAAGCGTAAATGATGCAAGAGATGCTGGAGTTGCCAAGATTGATAGCGACCATGTACCAAGCAGCATTTCGTTAGTAGATCAGAAGAAGAATGCTCAGGCAGTAATTGATCAAGAAGCAACTAAGATTAAGGCAGAAATTGATGCTGACTCAACATTAGATACGGCAACTAAGAATACACAAAAGGGTGCAGTTGATGCTGATGCCGTTGCAGCTAAAGTTAATATCAATAATGCAGTTGATGCACAAGGAATTATTGATGCAACTAATGCTGGTGTGGTAAAGATTGATAACGATCATGTACCAGGTAGTGTATCCTTACCGGATCAAAAGAAGAATGCTCAAAAAGCAATCAATGATGAAGCAACTAAGATTAAGGCAGAAATCGATGCCGACCCAACTCTAGATGATGCAGCTAAATCAGCCCAAAAGAATACTGTTGATGCAGATGCTGCAGCAGCTAAAACAAACATTGATCAAGCCACTGATGCCCAGGGCGTAAAGGATGCAACGAACGCCGGGATCAATAAGATTGACAGCGATCATATACCAAATACTATTTCACTCCCAACTCAAAAGAATAATGCTAAGGCTACAATCGACCAAGAAGCAGCTAAGATTAAGGCAGAAATTGATGCTGATACAACCTTAGATGCAGCCGCTAAGACAGCCCAAAAGACTAATGTCGATACTGATGCTGCAGCTGCTAAGGCTAACATTGATCAAGCTCAAAGTGCTCAAAGTGTCAAGGATATAACAAGTGCTGGAATTGCTAAGATTGACAGCGATCATGTACCAAGTACTACTTCCTTAGTAGATCAAAAGAAGAACGCACAAGCTGCGATTGAAGCAGAAGCAACTAAGATTAAGGCAGAAATTGATGCCGATGAAACCTTAGATGACGCAACTAAGACTAAGCAAAAGAATAATGTTGATAAGGATGCTGTTGAAGCTAAAGTCAACATTAGTCAGGCACCGGATGCTCAAGGCGTAAAGGATGCAACTACTGCTGGAATTACTAAGATTGACAGTGAACATATACCAAATACCACTAGCTTAGTAGAGCAAAAGAAGAATGCTCAAAAGGCAATTGAAAATGAAGCAGCTAAGATCAAGGCAGAAATTGATGCCGATCAAACACTGGATACTTCTGAAAAGGCAGCACAAAAAGCACAAGTTGACAAAGATGCTGCTGAAGCTAAGAATAATATTGATCAAGCAATCAATGCTCAAGGTGTAAAGGATGCAACTACTGCTGGAATTGCTAAGATTGACAGCGATCACGCACCAAGTAGCATCTCAATTCCAGAGCAAAAGAAGAATGCTCAAAAGGCAGTTGATGATGAAGCAACCAAGATCAAGGCAGAAATAGATGCAGATGAAACTCTAGATGATGCAACTAAGACTAAGCAAAAGGCAGCCGTTGATAGAGACGCTACTGATGCGAAGGACAAGATTGATCAAGCAGTTAATGTCACTGAAATTAGAGAAGCCAAGAATATTGCAATAGCCAAGATTGATAATGATCATGTTCCAAACAACATTCCATTAGCTGATCAGAAGAAGAATGCTCAAAAGGCAATTGATGATGAAGCAGCTTTAATAAAAGATGCAATCGATGCTGATAAGACATTGAGTGATGCAGCTAAAGCCGATCAAAAGGCTAATGTTGATCGAGATGCAACTACAGCTAAGAGCAAGATTGATCAAGCAATCAATGCTCAAGGTGTAAGTGACGCTAAGGCAGCCGGAATAGCTAAGATTGATAGTGATCATGTGGCTAATGGCAAATCTTTATCTGATCAAAAACTTGCTGCTGATGCAGTGATTGATGCTGAGGCAACTAGAGTTAAATCAGAAATCGATTCTGATACAAGTCTTGATGATGCAACTAAATCTAAGCAAAAGAATAATGTTGATAGCGAAGTAACGAAGGCCAAGGCAGCAATTAATCAAGCAGAAAATGCACAAGAGATTAAGGTTGCTGTATATGAAGGTAAAGTTGCTATCGACAGCAAGCATGTTTCTGATGAAAATGGTAGTCTAGCAAGTCAAAAGGCTACAGCTCAAGCAAAAATTGAGAGCGAAGCAGCTAAGATTAAAGCGCAGATTGACGCAGATCCAACTCTAGATGATGAAACAAAGACAACACAAAAAGCTAAAGTGGATAAAGATGCGGAAAATGCCAAGCGACAAATTGATCAAGCCCTGAATGCTCAAAGTGTCAAAGATCTGACTAATGTAGCGATTGTTGTAATTGATAATGACTACGCAAATAATGGCATGTCATTATCAGCTCAAAAGAAGAACGCTCAGCTGACTATTGATACTGAAGCTGCAAAAGTCAAGGAGCAAATTGATGCAGACAAAGGCCTAGACGATGCAACGAAGATTGAGCAAAAAGGTAACGTCGATAAAGACGCTGCAACTGCTAAATCAAGAATTGAACAGGCAATCAATGCTCAAGGTGTTAACGATGCGGTCAAAGCCGGTATTACCAAGATTGATGCAGACTACATTCCTGCAAGCTCTTCAATAGCAGATCAGAAACTCGCTGCTCAAGCAAGTATTGAAGCTGAAGCCAAGAAGGTTAAGGCAGAAATTGATGCTGATCCAACTATTGACAGTGCAACTAAGGACAAACAAAAGGCTAATGTGGAAGATGCTGCAAGCAAGGCGAAAGCCCAAATTGATCAAGCAACTTCTGCACAAACAGTTAAAACTGCACTGAATAATGGAATTGCAGAAATTGATGCTCAACATATACCAAATGGTGCTTTAGAAAGCCAGAAGGTAAATGCAATAGCAGAAATTGACCAAGAAGCTGCTAGAATCAAGAAGCAGATTTCCAATGACAATACGCTCACTGATGCAGCTAAGCATACACAAAGCCTAGCGGTGGATGAAGCAGCAACAACTGCTAAATCAAATATTCAAAGTGCTACTGATGCACAATCGGTTAGTGATGCTCTTAATAAGGGAATTGAAAACATTGATGCGCAATACATAAGTAGCCCAATGTCTCTAGCAAATCAAAAAGCTTACGCTAAGCAATTAATCAACGATGAAGCAGATATTGTTAAGGAAACTATTAACAAGGATGCTTCATTAGATCAGGCAACTAAAGACGCTCAGATTAAAGCGGTTGATGTTCAGAAACAAAAGGCATTGGATAAAATTGATGCAGCTCCAGATTCTGAAGCTACGCATAAAGAATACAGTGATGGTATTGTTGCAATTCATGCCCAATATGTAACTAATGACTTTGATGCACAAAAGCAAGCAGCTAAGGACGCTTTATTGCAAGAAGCAAATACTATTAAGGCAGCAATTAATAGCGATGTCACACTGACTTCCAGTGCGAAGGCAACACAGATAGCTAATGTTGATACTGAGCTAGGAAAGGCACAAAACTCAATTGATCGTGCCAAAACTGCTCAAGAAGTCAATGATCTTGAAGACCAAGCTGTTAAAGTAATTGATGCCCAATATATTCCTGGTAAATCACTTGATGAGCAAAAGGCAGATGCAAACAAGGCAATTGACCAAGCTGCTCAAGCTGCCAAGGATAAAGTTGATCAAGACAAGAGCAAGACAGATGCAGAAAAACAAAAGGAAAAAGATGCAATTGATGCTGCTGCTGCCGCTGCCAAAGATAAAGTAAATCAGGGTAAAGATGCTGATTCAATTAATCATGCTAAAGAAGATGGTCAAACTTCAATTACTCAAATTACTATAAACAATGGCTCGAATGGTTCAAACGGATCAGATGGCTCGAATGGTTCAAACGGCTCGAATGGTTCAAACGGATCAGATGGCTCTAACGGCTCGAATGGTTCAAACGGATCAGATGGCTCGAATGGTTCAAACGGCTCGAATGGTTCAAACGGATCAAATGGCTCTGACGGCTCAAATGGTTCAAACGGATCAAATGGCTCTGACGGCTCAAATGGTTCAAACGGATCAAATGGCTCTGACGGCTCAAATAGTTCAAACGGATCAGATGGCTCTAACGGCTCGACTGGCGGTTCAACTGGTGGTTCAACTGGTGGTTCTAACGGTTCGAATGGCTCAAACGGCTCAAATGGCTCAAACGGTTCGAATGGATCAAATGGTTCGAATGGATCAGATGGAGAACAAATTAACCCAGCAAATGCTGTTAAGAAGCATTTGTACCATAATGCATACTTCTATAATAAAGAAGGCAAACGAGCTAACTTATTAGTTGCAGAAAAAGGTTCTACAATTTCTACTTATGGGACTAAGAATATTAATGGTCGTGATTTCTATCTAACTGATGATGGTTTATATATCGCAGTTAACAATACAGTTCAGAAGAAACGTCTGTTAATGCACAATGCGTTTGTTTATGATCAAAACGGTAAGCGAGTGGGTAAAAAGTTACTTAAGAAATCTGCAGAAGTTGCTACTTATGGAGATCCAGTAATGATCCACGGTAAGGCTTACTATATTATAGGTAACGATAACTATGTTAAAGCAAAGAACTTTGGATCAATTATAATTGAAGCCAACAATGTTCTTGCTGATGGCATAAACACAAATGCGGAGATTTTGCATAATTCTTATGTTTATAATGCAGATGGCAAGCGTGTTGGAGATCTTGTTTTAAAGGCAGGATCTAAGGTCTTAACCGGTTCAACTAAGTCAGTTAGTGGCGAAGAGCTAATTTCAATTAGTGACAAATACTATGTTAAGAGTAGTAATGTTTATGGTAAATCTCATAAGCTAGTAAAGAAGACCCATGTTTACAATAAATATGGTAATCGTGTTGGCAAGGAAATCCTGAAGAAAAATATGGCTGTCCAAACATATGGTGGTGCTATTAAAATCAAAGGTGAAAAGTTCCTGACAATTGGATACAACAAATTTATTAGACAGTCAAATGTTGAATAAACCATATTAATTGTTCTAATTTGGTTAAATTAAAAGTTTAAATTATCAAAATAGTGATACAGAAACTTTTGAAAATTGAGTATCAAGCTACAAAGTAGCTTGGTACTCTTTTTTTGGCTAAATTATTAATTAGATGATTA
>NZ_JBWXGC010000021.1:0-5616 GCF_059900865.1 Lactobacillus sp. XV31L
AGATTGATAGTGACTACATTCCAGGCAGCACTTCACTACCGGATCAGAAGAAAGATGCAATTAAGGCAATTAATGATGAAGCAACTAAGGTTAAGGGTCAAATTGATGGCGATCCAACCTTAGATGCAGCAACAAAGGCAGCGCAAAAGGCTAATGTTGATAAGGATGCAACCGATGCGAAGACAGCCATTAATAATGCAGCTAATGCACAAGCAGTCAAAGATGCTAAAGATTATGGTATAGCCAAGATTGATGGTGACTACATTCCAGGCAATATTTCTCTTCCAGACCAAAAGAAGAGTGCTATAGCCGCAATTGATGCCGAAGCAACTAAAGTCAAGGCTGACATTGATGCCGATGTTACTTTGGATAAGGCAACTAAAGACAAGCAAAAGAGTGCTGTTGACACTGACGCAGCTGCTGCCAAAGATGCTATTAATAATGCAACAAGTGCCCAAGGTGTAATTGACGCTAAGAATGATGGAATTATCAAGATAGACGGTGACCATATGTCAAGCAATATTTCCCTCCCTGATCAGAAGCAAAATGCTCAGGCAGCTATTGATGCCGAAGCTACTAAGATTAAGGCTGAAATTGATGCCGACGTTACTTTAGATAAGGCAACTAAAGACAAGCAAAAGAGTGCTGTTGATACTGATGCAACCATTGCTAAGGCTAATATTAACAAAGCTAGTGATGCTCAAGGTATTAATGACGCGAAGAACGCTGGTATTGTCAAAATAGATAGTGACCATATTCCTGGCAGTGTTTCATTACCAGATCAAAAGACTGATGCAATTAAGGCAATTGATGATGAAGCAACCAAGATTAAAGGTGAGATCGACGCTGATCCGTCTTTAGACAAAGCAACTAAAGACAAGCAAAAAGCTAATGTCGATACAGATGCTGCAACTGCCAAGGCTAACATTAATAATGCACAAGATGCTCAAGGTGTTAAAGATGCCAAGAATGCAGGTATTATCAAAATAGATAGTGACCACATTTCAAGTAATATTTCTCTTCCGGATCAAAAGAAAGATTCAATCAAGGCTATTGATAATGAGGCTGCCAAAATCAAGGGTGACATTGATAATGATGTTACTTTAGATAGTAAGGAAAAAGCAGCTCAAAAAGCTAAGGTTGATCAAGATGCCACCGATGCTAAGACAGCTATTACTAATGCAACTGATGCTCAAGGCGTTAAGGATGCAACTTCTGCTGGTATTGCTAAGATTGATAGCGACCACGTGCCAAACAGCACTTCACTACCAGATCAAAAGAGACTTGCGATAGTTGCAATTGAAAATGAAGCTGTTAAGATTAAGGGCGAAATTGACGCTGACCCAACTTTGGATGATGCAACTAAGAAAATCCAAAAAGGCAACGTTGACAGTGATGCTGAAGCTGCTAAGAATGCAATCAATAATGCAACCGATGCTCAAGGTATAAAGAATGCTAAGGAAGATGGAATTGCCAAAATCGACGGTGATCACATTCCGGGTAGTGTTTCTCTTCCAGACCAAAAGAAGAGTGCTATAGCTGCAATTGATGCCGAAGCAACTAAAGTCAAGGGTGACATTGATGCCGATGTTACTTTGGATAAGGCAACTAAAGACAAGCAAAAGAGTGCTGTTGATACCGACGCAGCTGCAGCCAAAACAGCTATTAACAATGCAACTAGTGCACAGGGTGTAATTGATGCCAAGAATGATGGAATTGTCAAGATTGATGGCGACCACGTTCCAGGCAGCACTTCATTGCCAGATCAAAAGACTAGTGCGCAGAAAGCAATTGATGATGAAGCTGCTAAGATTAAGGCTGAAATCGATGCCGATCCAACTTTAGATACAGCAGCTAAAACTGCTCAGAAGACTAATGTTGATGTTGACGCAGCTGCAGCCAAGGCTAATATTAGTCAAGCAACTGACGCCCAAGGTGTCAAAGATGCAAAAGATGCTGGTATCGCTAAGATTGACAGCGACCATGTCCCAGGCAGCACTTCACTACCAGATCAAAAGACTAGTGCTCAAAAAGCGATTGATGATGAAGCAACTAAGGTCAAAGGCGAGATTGATGCCGATCCAACTTTAGATGCTGCAGAAAAGGCAGCACAGAAGGCTCAAGTTGACAAAGACGCCACTACTGCTAAGAACAATATCGCTCAAGCAACCAATGCCCAAGGTGTTAAAGATGCTAAGAACGCCGGTATTGCTAAGATCGACAGTGACCATGTTCCAGGCAGCGCTTCACTACCAGATCAAAAGGCTAGTGCACAAAAAGCAATTGATGATGAAGCAACTAAAGTCAAGGGTGAAATCGATGCCGATCCAACTTTAGATGATGCGGCTAAGAAGAGCCAAAAGGCTCAAGTTGACAAAGATGCCACTGCAGCAAAAGAAGCTATCAATGATGCAACTGATGCTCAAGGTGTCAAAGATGCTAAGAAGGCTGGTATTGTTAAGATTGATAGTGACCATATCCCAGGCAGCACTTCACTTACAGATCAGAAGAAAGATGCAATTAAGGCAATTAATGATGAAGCCGCTAAGGTTAAGGGTCAAATTGATGGCGATCCTACCTTAGATGCAGCAACAAAGGCAGCGCAAAAGGCTAATGTTGATAAGGATGCCACTGCAGCAAAAGAAGCTATTAATGGTTCAGCTAATGCGCAAGGTGTCAAAGATGCTAAAGATTATGGCATAGCCAAGATTGATAGTGACTACATTCCAGGCAATGTTTCTCTTCCAGACCAAAAGAAGAGTGCTATAGCCGCAATTGATGCCGAAGCAACTAAGATTAAGGCTGACATTGATGCCGATGTTACTTTGGATAAGGCAACTAAAGACAAGCAAAAGAGTGCTGTTGACACTGACGCAGCTGCTGCCAAAACAGCTATTAACAATGCAACAAGTGCACAAGGTGTAATTGACGCTAAGAATGATGGAATTATCAAGATTGATGGTGACCACGTTCCAGGCAGCACTTCACTACCAGATCAAAAGACTAGTGCTCAAGCTGCTATTGATGCCGAAGCTACTAAGGTTAAGGCAGAAATTGATGCCGATCCAACTTTAGATGACGCAACTAAGAAGAGTCAAAAGGGCAATGTTGATACTGATGCAGCAACTGCCAAGGCTAATATAAGTCATGCTACTGACGCCCAAGGTGTCAAGGATGCAGCTAGTGCAGGTATTGTTAAGATTGACAGCGACCATATCCCAGGCAGTGCTTCACTACCAGATCAAAAGACTAGTGCTCAAAAAGCGATTGATGATGAAGCAACTAAGGTCAAAGGCGAGATTGATGCCGATCCAACTTTAGATGCTGCAGAAAAGGCAGCACAGAAGGCTCAAGTTGACAAAGACGCCACTACTGCTAAGAACAATATCGCTCAAGCAACCAATGCCCAAGGTGTTAAAGATGCTAAGAACGCCGGTATTGCTAAGATCGACAGTGACCATGTTCCAGGCAGCGCTTCACTACCAGATCAAAAGGCTAGTGCACAAAAAGCAATTGATGATGAAGCAACTAAAGTCAAGGGTGAAATCGATGCCGATCCAACTTTAGATGATGCGGCTAAGAAGAGCCAAAAGGCTCAAGTTGACAAAGATGCCACTGCAGCAAAAGAAGCTATCAATGATGCAACTGATGCTCAAGGTGTCAAAGATGCTAAGAAGGCTGGTATTGCTAAGATTGATAGCGACCACGTGCCAGGCAGCACTTCACTTACAGATCAGAAGAAAGAAGCGCGCAATGCAATTGATGACGAAGCAACTAAGGTTAAGGGTCAAATCGATGGCGATCCTACATTAGATGCAGCAACAAAGAAGAGTCAAAAGGCTCAAGTTGACAAAGATGCAACCGATGCGAAGATAGCCATTAATAATGCGGCCAATGCACAAGCAGTCAAAGATGCTAAAGATTATGGCATAGCCAAGATTGATAGTGACTACATTCCAGGCAATGTTTCTCTTCCAGATCAAAAGACTAATGCTCAAGCCGCAATTGATGCCGAAGCAACTAAGATCAAGGCTGACATTGATGCCGATGTTACTTTGGATAAGGCAACTAAAGACAAGCAAAAGAGTGCTGTTGACACTGACGCAGCTGCCGCTAAGGAAGCCATTAAGAATGCAACTGACGCTCAAGGTGTAAAGGATGCCAAAGAAGCCGGAATCACTAAGATTGATGGTGACCATGTTCCAAACAAGTCATCGCTTCCGGATCAAAGGACTAGTGCTCAAGCTGCTATTGATGCAGAAGCTACTAAGGTTAAGGCAGAAATAGATACTGACCCAACTTTAGATGACGCAACTAAAAAGATTCAAAAGGGCAATGTTGATAAAGATGCTGCTACAGCCAAGGCTAATATTAGTCAAGCAACTGACGCCCAAGGTGTCAAGGATGCAACTAGTGCAGGTATCATCAAGATTGACAGTGACCATATTCCTGGCAGTATTTCACTACCAGATCAAAAGACCGATGCTCAAAAGGCAATTGATGATGAAGCAGCCAAGATTAAAGGTGAGATCGACGCTGACCCAACTCTAGATGATGCAGCTAAGAAGAGTCAAAAGGCTCAAGTTGACAAAGATGCCACTATTGCTAAGAATAATATCGCCCAAGCAACAGATGCCCAAGGTGTCAAAGATGCCAAGAAAGATGGTATCAATAAGATTGATAGTGATCATGTACCAAATAGTACTGCATTACCAGATCAGAAGAAGACGGCTAAGGCAACTATTGATACTGAGGCAACTAAGATTAAGGGTCAGATTGATGCCGATCCAACTTTAGACGCTGCAACAAAGAAGGCTCAAAAAGCTGCTGTTGATTCAGATGCTGCGGCTGCTAAAAATAATATTGATCAAGCAGTTAATGCTCAAGAAGTGAAGGATGCAACTTCAGCCGGAATCACTAAGATTGATAGCGACTATGTTCCAGGCAGTGTTTCATTGCCGGATCAGAAGAAGGCTGCTCAAGCTGCTATTGATTCAGAAGCCAACAAGGTTAAGGGTGACATTGACGCTGACCCAACTTTAGATAATGCAGCCAAAACTACTCAAAAAGCTAAGGTAGATCAAGATGCAACAGCTGCTAAGAACAATATTAGCCAAGCAAGCGATGCTCAAGGTGTCCAGGATGCTAAAAATAATGGTATTGCTAAGATTGATGCAGACCATATACCAGGTAGTGTTTCTCTTCCAGATCAAAAGACTAATGCTCAAGCCGCAATTGATGCCGAAGCAACTAAAGTCAAGGGTGACATTGATGCCGATACATCCTTAGACAATGCAGCCAAAACTGCTCAAAAAGCTAAGGTAGATCAAGATGCAACAGCTGCTAAGAACAATATCAACCAAGCAAGCGATGCTCAAGGCGTTCAAGACGCTAAGAATGCAGGTATTGCTAAGATCGATGGCGATCACGTACCAAATAGCACCTCGCTCTTAGACCAGAAGAAGAGTGCCCAGGCAATTATTGATCAAGAAGCTGCTAAGATTAAAGCTGAAATCGATGCCGATCCAACATTGGATACAGCAACTAAGAATGCTCAAAAGAGCAGAGTTGATGTTGACGCAGCAACTGCCAAGGCTAATATAAGTCAAGCAACTG
>NZ_JBWXGC010000022.1:0-4013 GCF_059900865.1 Lactobacillus sp. XV31L
CATTGTTAATAGCTGTTTTGGCTGCAGCTGCGTCGGTATCAACAGCACTCTTTTGCTTGTCTTTAGTTGCCTTATCCAAAGTAACATCGGCATCAATGTCACCCTTGACTTTAGTTGCTTCGGCATCGATTGCAGCTATAGCACTCTTCTTTTGGTCTGGCAGTGAAACCTTATCCGAAACGTGGTCACTATCAATCTTAGCGATACCAGCTGCTTTAGCGTCTTTGACTGCTTGCGCATTAGCCGAACCATTAATAGCAGCCTTGGCTGCAGCTGCATCGGTGTCAACTTGAGCCTTTTGGCTCTTCTTAGTTGCATCATCTAAAGTTGGGTCAGCGTCAATTTCACCCTTGACTTTAGTTGCTTCAGCGTCAATTGCAGCTAGTGCATCCTTCTTTTGGTCTGGTAATGACGTCTTGTTGGGAACATGGTCACTATCGATCTTAGTGATACCAGCTGCAGTTGCATCTTTAACTGCTTGGATATCAGCAGCATTATTGATAGCATCTTTGGCTGCAGCTGCATCGGTGTCAACTTGAGCTTTTTGGCTCTTCTTAGTGTCATCGTCCAGTGTTACATCGGCATCAATTTCGGCCTTAATCTTAGTGGCTTCATCATCGATTTGCTTATCATAATCTTTCTTTTGATCAGTAAGCGCCTTGCCTGGTACATGGGCATTATCAATGGCTGTAATACCATCTGTCTTAGCCTTGTCAACCTCACTAGCTACAAGAGACTTATCAACATTAGCTTTGGCGTCAGTAGCAATTTTATCAACTGCTGCTTTTTGGCTTTGCTTAGTTGCATTGTCAATAGTTGGATCAGCGTCGATCTCACCCTTAACCTTGGTTGCCTCATCATCAATAGCCGTGTTGGCAGCATGTTTTTCAATGTCTAAGGAGTGGTATACGTAGGTGATTTCATCAGTTCCGTTGCCAAATTCGAATGGTGAGCCAACCGGAACAGTATTACCGTTCACAACAACATGGTCTAATGCCCAATTGTTTGCATCAGGTGCTGTTGGAAGCTTGATAATTTGTCCAGTTGTACCCTCAATCTTGAATGGGGCATTCGGGATAATTTGGTTGCCATTTGTATCAACAAATTTTGGATTGATTGTCTGCGGATTACCTTCAACAAAAATTGTTACAGTCGGATTGTTATCAGAAACCGTCATCTTTGTTGGCTGGTTGGCAGCACCGGCTGCATAATGATAGCCAGCTGGAACGTTATCTTCTGTATAGTACTTGTTGGTCCAATCAATAGTGTTGCCATAGTTGGCAGGTGTGACGAAACCAACAGCTTCTTTACCTGTTTGACCTGAAAGCGGCGAAGTTAGAATCCGGTCCTTGTGGTTAACATCAACGTATTGGTAAGTTACGTTTTTCTTAGTACCATATACATAAATCTTATAAGTATAAGTGTTACCTTCCATTGGTGTGAGGCCGACACTTGCTTGACCGTATGTGTCACCATTGTCGTTGTCGTTTGTTGGGTCTCCTCCAGACTGAGCATCAGTCTTAGCACCAGCAAAGACTTGGTTGCCAATGGCCCACATATAGCCCTTAGGCATATTCTTAATAACATTATCAGTTGTAATTAACGGAATATATTGGCCAATATATGCGTCCTTATCTAAAGGTACGTTAATCGGCGTGCCAATAGTTTTACCATTTTGGTCGACATATTGAACATTGACTTTTCCAACTGGAATGGCAATCGTCTGCAATTCACGAGTAGTTGGTGTAACGATGTTGGAGATTGCAGTATTACCGCTCAAATCGGTAACTGTAGCTTGACCATTCTTAACTACCATTTGGGCAAACTTGGACGTGTTGTCACCATCGGTATTTGTTGCTTGAGAGTGGCTACTCAACCATGTCTTAATGTTGGAGTTGTTCAGAGTTACCGTACCAGTACCCTTGATGATACCTGAACTAGTGGCAACTGGGTTACCACTACCGTCTTGAATGGCTAAGTGTAATTGCTTAGGTGAAATAAAGGTTACACTTGAATTACCATCAACTTGGATTACCGCATCGTTCGCTCTTTGATTAATGTCAAACGTAGTTCCAGCATTGAATTCGGCTTTTTGGTTAGCTCTCAGCTTAATTGCACCTGGTTGGGTAGTAATAGGGGCAGATAATTTGAAGTTCTGCCCAAACTTGAAGACACCGTTGTCACTTTCACCACCGGCTTGGGTGCCGTTCAAGAAGTATTGAAATCCAGTTTGGGTCCATGAAACGTTGTCACCAACTGTTACTCCATTAATCCGGTAGTACATGGCTGGGTAGTCGGCTGGCGTGTTGTTATAGGTAATGGCAGTATTTGATGATCCGTCACCCATTGTTAAGGTGTTACCGTAACCCACACTTGGGTTAGGAGCCAGACTTTCAAAGTAGAATTCGGAGAATCTAACATCGTTACTGGTTCTTTGCATCGTAACGCTGGCGTTGTTAGCAAAGATAATTTGACCAACACCACGAGAAACCTCGTTTGAGATATTGAAGGTGTTCTTACCTGAGAAGGTAACCTTTGAACCAGTTGCCATTATGGCGTGAATTGGGTTCAGGCCGTTTGACTTGCTACTTGATAAAGTAACATTGTCAAAATTTGCAATTAATCCTGAACCATCACCAGAATAAACAAGCGAATATTGGTTCCCATCATTACTACCAAATCCTTGTTGAAATTTACCATTAGTTAGAGTAACCGTCGTAATATTTGAATAAGGCACACCTGCATAAGTGAAGTTTTGTCCACCTAGGTCAATTGTATGACCATTACCATTAACAACTACATCAGCTCCAGCAGCACGCGTACCTATAGTACCAGAAGTGTAGCTGATATCTTGCATAATATTAATATATGTAACAGAGGAATCAACCCAAGCGGCTGCTAAACTTTGAAAGTCATTTACATTAGCAACTTTTTGTTTATACTTATCCGGATTAGTTATCTGGTCTGCAACAGGAATATTAACTGAGGTTGGTGTGGCGCCAGCAGGCTTGCCAACGCTCTGGTCAAAGTCAGTACGGCCACTATCTGGGTCGGCACTTACAGTTACACTCTTAGTGCCATCATAGCCTTCAACCCCATCATCAGATAAAGTGGCTTCTTGCTCAGCGTTGGCTTCATTAGAATTATTGGACCTAACTGCTGAATTAGCAAAAGACCCGCTTCCAGGAACTCCAGCTAAACTCTTATTGGCAGAAATATCAATAGGCTTGCTTGAAGAAGCAGGAGCATCGTTTGCTATTTCATAGTCCTTGTCCTTAGTGCCCTTTTGATCAGATTCACTAGTTGTCGAATCCGACCTCAAAAAAGAATTAAGATTAGCATAAGTTGCCAAACTCCCCTTAGCGGAGGAGCCTTTGGTCTTGTTCTTTATTTGCTTTGTCTTTTTTGTCTTACTTTTCTTTGTCTTTGCTGCTCTAGTTTTCTTTGACTTTGCAATCTTTTTAGTTTGGTCTGCTTTTGTAGGCAGTCTAACCTTATTAGGCTTAGTCTGATAACTTGCTTCAATCTTTGCTTTTGAATCATTAATAATGGCTTCAACACCAGACAAATCAGTTGCAGTCTCTATTTGAGACTTAGCATCTGCAAGTATAGTATCAATTTTCTTAACCGCTTCTGTTTTATCAACAGCAGTTAAGGTCTGATCAGCAGAAACTTTTTGCTTAGTATTAGTAGCTTCATTTTCCAGCGTACTTACAGCATTTTGTTTTGCTTGATCAATTGATTGGGCGTCAACCTTTTGCTGTACTGATTTATCCAGTCCACTTGTATAGCTTTCGCTTTCAATTTCAGCTGCTTTTACCTCTTGGGCTCTAGTAGATAGGGGTAGCGATGCTCCCCCACCCAACATAAATGCCAAGAGAGAATAGCTAACAAGCCAACCCTTTTTGCTTTTATGCATCTTGTAATTGGTATTTTTGATTTCTTCAATCATTTTGAATCTATTCAAAACTTATCATCCTCCACACAATTAATAATATAATATATTATCATCC
>NZ_JBWXGC010000023.1:0-3232 GCF_059900865.1 Lactobacillus sp. XV31L
TAGTACATTGAAAACTGAATATAATCCAAGAAAAAAACCGAGAAACAATCAAATCAAAAAGAGAACAGATTGCACGAGCGACTTAAAAGAGCAGATCTTAGAAGTAAGGTCAAGTAAATAAGGGCGCACGGTGGATGCCTAGGCACAAGAAGGCGAAGAAGGACGTGACGAACCACGAAAGGCTTCGGGGAGCAGTAAGTAAGCAATGATCCGGAGATATCCGAATGGGGGAACCCAGTGCATGAAGATGCATTACTAATAAGTGAATAGATAGCTTATTAGGGCAAGACGCAGTGAACTGAAACATCTAAGTAGCTGCAGGAAGAGAAAGAAAAATCGATTTCCCAAGTAGCGGCGAGCGAAACGGAAAGAGCCCAAACCATGTGATTTATCAGATGGGGTTGAAGGACTGCAAAAAAGATAGTGCAAGGGATAGCAGAATTATCTGGGAAGATAAGCCAGAGAGGGTGAGAGCCCCGTAAGCGAAATCCTAAGGACGTCGAGCAGGATCCTGAGTAGGTCGGAACACGAGGAATTCCGATTGAAGCAGCGAGGACCATCTCGCAAGGCTAAATACTCACTTGTGACCGATAGTGAACCAGTACCGTGAGGGAAAGGTGAAAAGAACCCCGGAAGGGGAGTGAAAGAGAACCTGAAACCGTGTGCCTACAAGTAGTCAGAGCCCGTTAAAGGGTGATGGCGTGCCTTTTGTAGAATGAACCGGCGAGTTACGTTAACTAGCGAGGTTAAGTCCAAGAAAGGACGGAGCCGCAGCGAAAGCGAGTCTGAATAGGGCGAGGTAGTTAGTTGATGTAGACCCGAAACCAAGTGACCTACCCATGACCAGGTTGAAGGTGTGGTAAAACGCACTGGAGGACCGAACCCACGTAAGTTAAAAATTGCGGGGATGAGTTGTGGGTAGCGGTGAAATTCCAAACGAACTTGGAGATAGCTGGTTCTCTCCGAAATAGCTTTAGGGCTAGCCTGGTGTCAGACCGATAATGGAGGTAGAGCTCTGTTTGGACGAAGGGCCCATCAAGGGTTACTGAATTCAGATAAACTGCGAATACCAGATATCGGGGCACTGGAGTCAGACTGCGAGTGATAAGATCCGTAGTCGAAAGGGAAACAGCCCAGATCACCAGTTAAGGTCCCAAAATCTATGCTAAGTGGAAAAGGATGTGGAGTTGCGTAGACAACTAGGATGTTGGCTTAGAAGCAGCCATCATTAAAAGAGTGCGTAATAGCTCACTAGTCGAGTGACGCTGCGCCGAAAATTTACCGGGGCTAAGCATAGTACCGAAACTGTGGATGTGCATGTAAAAAATGTACGTGGTAGGAGAGCGTTCTAAAGGCAGAGAAGCTTAATCGAGAGGATAAGTGGAGCGTTTAGAAGTGAGAATGCCGGTATGAGTAGCGAAAGATAGGTGAGAATCCTATCCGCCGAAAGACTAAGGTTTCCTGGGGCAGGCTCGTCCGCCCAGGGTAAGTCGGGACCTAAGGCGAGGCCGAAAGGCGTAGTCGATGGACAACAGGTAGAAATTCCTGTACTGCGATAGATCGTTAATAGCGAAGGAGGGACGCAGGAGGCAAAGAACGCATGGTGCTGGAAGCCCATGTTTAAGCGACAAGTGTGGATAAGAGTCAAATGCTTTTATCCAGTAAGCACAAGTCGTGATGAGGAGCGAAATCAAGTAGCGAAGGTTCAAGCGTCACACTGCCAAGAAAAGCTTCTAGCAAGAGCTATCGTACCCGTACCGCAAACCGACACAGGTAGTCGAGTGGAGAACACTAAGGTGAGCGAGAGAACTCTCGTTAAGGAACTCGGCAAAATCGCCCCGTAACTTCGGGAGAAGGGGTGCTGGTGTAAAAGCCAGCCGCAGTGAATAGGCCCAAACAACTGTTTATCAAAAACACAGGTCTCTGCAAAGTCGAAAGACGACGTATAGGGGCTGACACCTGCCCGGTGCTGGAAGGTTAAGGAGAGAGGTTAGACGCAAGTCGAAGCTTTGAACTGAAGCCCCAGTAAACGGCGGCCGTAACTATAACGGTCCTAAGGTAGCGAAATTCCTTGTCGGGTAAGTTCCGACCTGCACGAAAGGTGTAATGATTTGGGCACTGTCTCAACGAGAGACTCGGTGAAATTATAATACCCGTGAAGATGCGGGTTACCCGCGACAGGACGGAAAGACCCCATGGAGCTTTACTGCAATTTGATATTGGGCAGCTGTTAAACATGTACAGGATAGGTAGGAGCCAGAGAAGATAGTACGCCAGTATTATCAGAGGCAATGTTGGGATACTACCCTTGTTTGATGGCTGCTCTAACCAGGGCCTCTGAGCGAGGCATGGAACAGTGTCAGATGGGCAGTTTGACTGGGGCGGTCGCCTCCTAAAGAGTAACGGAGGCGCCCAAAGGTTCCCTCAGAATGGTTGGAAATCATTCACAGAGTGTAAAGGTATAAGGGAGCTTGACTGCGAGAGAGACAACTCGAGCAGGGACGAAAGTCGGGCTTAGTGATCTGGTGGTACCGCATGGAAGGGCCATCACTCAACGGATAAAAGCTACCCTGGGGATAACAGGCTTATCTCCCCCAAGAGTTCACATCGACGGGGAGGTTTGGCACCTCGATGTCGGCTCGTCGCATCCTGGGGCTGAAGTAGGTCCCAAGGGTTGGGCTGTTCGCCCATTAAAGCGGCACGCGAGCTGGGTTCAGAACGTCGTGAGACAGTTCGGTCCCTATCCGTCGTGGGCGTTGGAAATTTGAGAGGAGCTGTCCTTAGTACGAGAGGACCGGGATGGACATACCGCTGGTGTACCAGTTGTTCTGCCAAGGGCATAGCTGGGTAGCTACGTATGGACGGGATAAGCGCTGAAAGCATCTAAGTGCGAAACCCCCCTCAAGATGAGATTTCCCATACGAAAGTAGTAAGACACCTCAAAGACGATGAGGTAGATAGGCTAGGAGTGGAAGAGCCGTGAGGTTTGGAGCGGACTAGTACTAATCAGTCGAGGACTTGACCAAAAGCGAGTGCAAGCTGGAGATTGGGCCGAAGGTTAAAGAGAAGGATTATATTTAGTTTTGAGTGTAAAAGCTCAAAGAGAAAAAGTACGGTGGCAAGAGCAAGAAGGAAACACCTGTAACCATGTCGAACACAGTAGTTAAGCTTCTTAACGCCGAGAGTAGTTGGTGGGAGACTGCCTGCGAGGGTAGGACGTTGCCGTGCTTTT
>NZ_JBWXGC010000024.1:0-2020 GCF_059900865.1 Lactobacillus sp. XV31L
GATGAATGTGCCGAATACGATGGCGCAGATAGTTATCCATGATAAACAAGCAATGCTAAACAATCAAGCCGCTTTAGCTTCGTCTCAACAGCTGCTAAAGGCTAAAGAAGAATGGGCCAAAGCTCAAGAAGCAATAAACGTGCCCAAGGTTACGGGGAACTGGCGAGGGCAAGAAGTAGCAATCAAGACCAAATGGGGTGACCATAGTTTTACCGAAAGCGAGTTAACACAACTTTTTGCGGATAAAACAATCACGATTGATACTGAGCGGGGCCAAGTTAGCGGTAAATTAGCAGAACAAACGTATAAAGGCAATAAATTTTTGGGCTTTAAGCCGGATTTACCATATAAAGCACAAAATGATGACTATGTCACTGGTACATTTGTACCAACAAATAAGCAAGTAAGTTTTAAAAAGCAATTTGGGACGCATATTTTTACGCCAGAAGAACAAAATCAATTGTTGCAAGGCGAAGAAATCACTGTCCAGGCTACTAGTAAGAGCGGCAAGCCTTATGCAGTAACGGGACAACTCAAAAATTACGTCTATAAGGGAAAGCGTCATTTTGGCTTTAAAGCAAAGTTTAATAGAAAGAAGTGATTATTATGGTGCGAAAACGTAAAACTAAAAGAAGAAATAATATCGGGGCAGCAGCATTAGCTACTGCCCTTATTTTGTACCTGAATTCCGCTCGCAACTGGTCTAAAGATATTCATTTCCCTACTGGAACACAACATATTACAAATGTTCAAACAGCTGCGCCAAAGACTAATAAAACAAAGATTGCTTCAAAAAATTATGGCGGACTGTCTCAGCACGACTATGATATATTAGCAAAGTTAGATTTTAAAAACGGTTCTATGGCTTATGTCACCGTCAATAACAATAAATCTACGCTAATTAAAAAAGCCTGGACAAACAACCAGGTTATTTATGCAAATTTAGACAATCTTAATAGAACGTCACATTCTAATACGGCATTTTTAGAAAAACGAAACCTTGCAACTGGCAACTTACGTGTACGCCAATTTATCAATCCGACTGCCTGGCATTTTAATCATGGCAAAAGCCAAATTTATAACCGAGGGCATTTAGTTGCATATTCAATTTCAGCCGGAATTGACCAAGGAGGAAATTATAACCCAAAAAATAAGTCTGGTGATCAAAACAATCCCAAAAATTTATTTACACAAACGGCATTTTCAAACCAAGAAATTCAGACAATTTTTGAAGGTAAAATCAGGGCTGCTTTAAGACAAAATAGACGGGTGATTTTCCAGGCAACCCCAATCTTTCGGGGGAATGAACTAATGGCACGTGGAATCAATTTGCAAGCTATTTCAACAGATGGCCACCTTAACTTCAACGTTTACATATTTAACGTTCAGCCTAATTTTGCATTTAACTATGCAAACGGTCGCGTAAAAATAAACAAAAGAGTTCAAGTAAAAACCTTCTATTAATAACTAGTCATACAATTTAAAAAATTATGGTTTTAATGATGATTTATCTTTCCTATCCATTATTATCAATGGTATTACGAGTAAGTATAAACATATCTATAATCGGATAAAGAACAGTTGCAAATCCTCCTGCAATACAAGCAATGTTGGTAACTAGTTGAAGATCTTCAGGATCTGTACCTAAAGCAAAGCTATGACTTGCAACAGCAAAAATATTTATTGATATAACACACAATGAAGCCACAGCAACTAACATAAACCGTATTGATTTAGCATTAAAAGTAGCTACTGGCTTTGAAGTGTTTTTAAGTTTTTCAACGCAGAATCTTTCATACTTATACCAAAAAGGTAATATAAAAATTAAAAATAATATCTCAGTTGAAAAAACATAATATTGTATATTGGAAGGATCGTCCATAGCTAACTGTATTGTTTCTAATATTAAGGTACCTCCACAAGAAGTTATCCAGATAAAGCTAACCATTCCCGTTATAAAATTAAATTCAGATACTTCTTTTAAGTATTCAGATACCTTTCTTAGGCATTTTAATTTTTT
>NZ_JBWXGC010000026.1:0-1970 GCF_059900865.1 Lactobacillus sp. XV31L
TAGTTGGTGGGAGACTGCCTGCGAGGGTAGGACGTTGCCGTGCTTTTTTAATATTCCGGCTTAGCTCAGTTGGTAGAGCGCTTGACTGTTAATCAAGATGTCGTCAGTTCGAGTCTGACAGCCGGAGTATATTGGAGTGTTGTCCGAGTGGCTTAAGGAGCATGATTGGAAATCATGTATACGGGTTTAATCCTGTATCGAGAGTTCAAATCTCTCACACTCCGTCATTAATATCAAAAGAGCTTGTCAGATGAATGTTTGACAGGTTTTTTTATGTAAAAATAATTAATAACTAAAGAACTATCTGGTTCACTAGTTTGTGTATGCAGTTAGCGAAAATGATCGCCATATTAATCTCTAAGGGCACCAGACTGAAGAATTGTAGTCAAACATTAAGCGGTGGTATACCATATCTCTATATAGTGAAGGACCGAAGGATATGCTGCAGGGCTTAAGCAGGCTAAAGATACTGCTATTAGGCGATAAATTAGTCAGCCTAAGGGCAAGATTGCTGGCAGGAATGGTTGGACATCTGCAGAATTAATGTCTAACTACAATTCTGCAAGTGATGCCGATACTAACGTTGTGGTACCACCAATTGTGCCTTCGAATCCTCAGCAATCAGGCCCTTCAACCCCTTCAATTGGTTCGAACTCAACTAACGCTAGTCAAGCTGAGCCAACAACCTCCGTTCAAAAGGTGCTGCTCAAGCACAATGCCTACCTTTATGATGACCAGGGCAAGAAAGCGAATCAGCTTACTTTAAAATTTGACTCGCTTTTGACTGTTTATGGTAAAGAAATAATTAATGATAGAGCTTTTTATCTGGTTACAAGCCCGCTAAATAACGGAGAGAAGTATTATATTGCGGCAGGCAACGTTGATGCAGCCAAGCTCAAGCTTAAGCATGATGCCTTTGTTTATGATAAGCATGGCAGGCATATTCAAAACACTAAGTTAATCAGACGAGGCAGGCTAGTTGATACTTATGGAGCACCAGTCCAGATTCGTGGGCAAAAATACTATATTATTGCACGCAGTCGCTTTGTCAAAGCAGCTAACTTTGCCAGCTTGGCTTTAAAAGCTACTAGCTATAATCCAGCTACTAGCAAAGAAAATTCCATTTCTGCGGTTACTCAAAAAGTCATGCACAATGCCTACCTTTATAACAAGCAAGGCAACCGTGCTAATGAAGCAATCGTTGCGGCTGGTTCAATAATTGAATCTCCTGGCAAGACAATGCTCAACAACAGGACATATTATGAATTAGCAGAAGGTCTATATATTGACGCAAACAATATTGATGGCCAAGTGATGCAACTAGGACACAATGCCTATCTTTACAATAAATACAGTCATAGGCTAGATAAGTCTGTACTGAAGAAAAATAGCATGATTAGGACCTATGGCGATGCAATATCAATCAAAAAAAGCAAGTACTACATTGCTGGTAAAAACCGCTATGTTAAAAAAGCCAACTTGCTTGGTTGATCTGATTGTAAGCAAATAGTCTCCTGTCTGATGTACAGGCAGACATAATAACAACGCTCTTAAACCCACTTCATTTATGGAATTGGTTTTTTGCGTGCAGTGGAAGTTAGGCTAATCTGCAGAAATCTGCGAAAAAATCTAGACAAGGATAAAATCTTATGGTAAAGTTTTAAGAGTGGTCGAGAGATAACGACACAATGGAGGATTAGCTCAGCTGGGAGAGCATCTGCCTTACAAGCAGGAGGTCATAGGTTCGAGCCCTATATCCTCCATAACCCGGAAGAGAATGAAGGCAACTTCATTCTTTTTGTTTTAGGGCATTAGAATTGAGTATTCTCACTATTCGAAAAAATTCGAAAATTGCAATTTTAAGTTGAACACCCTACTTGATCTGATAGATGCAATCTAATCTTCTTTCATATAATTCATCGGGTGTGTGGTAGGCTAAGATCTTGCGGGGCAGGTTATTGCACCATTCC
>NZ_JBWXGC010000027.1:0-1878 GCF_059900865.1 Lactobacillus sp. XV31L
AAGCGAGTTCATTGGAGACTTCTTTCTAGAATTAGGTTGGTAATTACATTCTATCAGAGAAGTCCAATGGACTTTTTTCATTTTCTAATCAGCGCAAGTGTTCAACTTCATTTTACAATTTACCATCAAATAAATATTAAGCTAAGGAGCACTATAGATGTTAGAAAAAATATAACTTTCAAGCGGGAAACTTTAATTCTACAAGGGCTGCTTCATACTCCAAACAAGGCAAAGTTTGATCTTGCAATTCTGTTTTATGGCTTTGCTGGTCATATGATTAACTCACCGTGCACTTTATTGCCTGAACTAGCCCAAGAACTTGGACAACATAATATCGCTTCCTTGCGTTTTGACTTTAGTGGCCATGGAAGCAGCGATGGCAATATTGAAGATATGAATATTCTATCTCAACTTGAAGATGCTATGCGGCTATTCAATATGCTAAAAATATTCCTGGGGTCAACAATATCTACTTGATTGGTCATTCCCAAGGAGCAGTTATTACTTCCATGATGTCAGGGTACTATTCTGATATCATTTCCAAAGAAGTTTTAATTAACCCTGCTGCTACACTGGTTGATGACGCTCGAATCGGGACATGTTGGGGTGTCAAATATGATCCTTGCCATATCCCTGAAAAAATAAAATTAGATCCCTTTACTTTGAAGGGTTTCTACTTTAGAACTGCTAAATTTTCAAATATCTATGCTTCCCAGCACTATCATGCTGTTTTGCCAAATAATGAATTTAACCTTTTAAAGGGAGGCAATCATAATATGGACAATGTACGGCAGAAACTAGATAAACTAATAATCGATTTTCTAGACCAGTAATAATTTACCATTGCCCTTTGTACTTCTGAAGACAAAAAGTTAAAATATCCATATGACTAATTCAATTACTCAAAATGCGCTAAAAGCACTCTTATATGAAGTGGTTACTTTGCCCAAGCCAGGGCTGGTAGATCCCTTGAGTTCAGGACCCCATCCTGACATGGATGTATATACTTTTGTCAATAGCAGTCTAAGTTTGGAAGATTACTTTTCTACCGCTGAAAAAATTGGTTGTAACTTTACCGGCAGAGACTTAACCGAGATGTTCTTTCACTTGCGGCAAAGGGGCATTACCGCCGAACGAGGCATGTTCACAGCAACAAGGGGTGTCAATACCCATAAAGGTGCTATCTTTGCTCTAGGCATCTTTGTTTGTGCTGAAAGTTACTGCCAAAAAAATCACACTGAACTTTTTATTACGATTGCCAAGATGTGCAAAGGCTTAGTAGAGCACGATTTAATTCAAAATAATCTGTTTAAGACAGCGGGTGAACAAGAATTTAAAAAATATGGTGCTGGCGGGGCACGTGAACAAGCTGAACAGGGCTATCCAATTGTCCGCAAAACTGCCCTCCCCTTTTTGCAAAATAGTAGGGGGGATTTGCAAACGAAACTATTAGATACCCTAATGAAGATCGCCACAGTAGCTATAGATAGCAACCTCATCAAGCGTGCTGGCAGCTACGAGCCAATTAATTGGTTGCACAAAAGCGCTAACGAATATCTTACACTAGGTGGCTACGCTACTGCAGCCGGAAAAAAATACTTAAAACAACTCAACCAGGAATGCTTAGCAAAAAACTACAGTCTGGGCGGCTGTGCAGACTTGCTGATCGTAACCATTTTTCTAGGATTAGAACGCAATTACATCTAAAAAACGAGAGCAGATTGGCCCTCGTTTTTAATATAAATATAAACAAAAAAGGGAGGACCAGTGGTCCTCCCTCTCTACTTGCTCCGGCTGTCAGACTCGAACTGACGACATCTTGATTAACAGTCAAGCGCTCTACCAACTGAGCTAAGCCGGAATATTAAAAAAGCACGG
>NZ_JBWXGC010000028.1:0-1001 GCF_059900865.1 Lactobacillus sp. XV31L
TTGACAACACCTTCTGCTGCACACCAATTTTTTTGCTCGTCAGGCGTATTGGTTGAAATAGTATAAAAGTTAATGCCATTATACTTGTCAACTTCGCCGTTGAAGCGCTTGGTTGAGATGCTGCAGATTTGCATTAAATCATGATCCTTGATGAATTTTCCCCTTAGAAATGAAGTAACGGATTAGTCGATTGTGTCGTTCTACGCCGCCCTTCTCACACGAGGTGTAGGGGGTTCGCGTAGTAGACTAGCGTCTGTGCTACTTGTTCTAATTGAGCTAAATCCGCAAACTCAGAATCAATATCGGTGGTAACGGTCTTAAAGATATTATGCCAATGTTCCTGAATATAGGTATTAAAACGACCTTTGGCTTGAAAATCAGATTTACGTTCGCAAGTGCTGAACCTTTGCATGGTAGTGATAGTGCCTTTGCGCCTCCGCTTAAGCATCGTAGCCGTGGCAGCGACCATAATAAAGGGCAAATTTGCTCTCGTTCAAGCTCGTATTTCAAGGTTGTGGGTAAAAACTATTAGGGCTAGTGGTAATTTGACTTAGGGACCGGCTTGTTCGTGCATGATTTGGATCAAGATGCGGTCAGTTAAAGCAAGATGTTAGCCCATTTTGCGACTGGATATGGTGGCATTAAGCGAGTTCATTGGAAACTTCTTTCTATAATTGATTGGCTAATTACGTTCTATTAAAGAAGTCAAATGGACTTTTTGATTTTCTAAAACAAGGCAGTGTTTAACTTCTTTTTACAAGACTATTATTAATAATATTTTGCTGTACTTTGTGAAAAATATATTTTAATTATTTTAATTTCCTTACTGGAATTTTTTTGATTATTCTTGGGGTGCTGAATTTTCTTATATATCTCTTTACTATTTTTGCTCATTATCAAACTTGTTAAATATGACCATATTCCTATACTTGAATATTAAAAAACACAAATTATTTACATCACATTTTCTTTAGTGTAATTAATTGCTTGCTATAAGCTAT
>NZ_JBWXGC010000029.1:0-974 GCF_059900865.1 Lactobacillus sp. XV31L
GGTAAATTGTAAAATGAAGTTGAACACTTGCGCTGATTAGAAAATGAAAAAAGTCCATTGGACTTCTCTGATAGAATGTAATTACCAACCTAATTCTAGAAAGAAGTCTCCAATGAACTCGCTTAATTCTACCATATCTAGTCACCAAAAGGGCCAACATCTTGCCTTAACTGATCGGGTGACGCTCCAGGTTTTACGCAGCCAAGGCCAGTCCCTGCGTCAAATTGCCCGTGCCCTCAACTGTTCGCCCACCACGGTCAAGTACGAGCTTGAACGCGGCCAGATTTCTTTGTATCACGGCAAACGGTACCGCTACGATGCCCAAGCGGCGCAAAGACGCTACCAGATAAGGCACTTAAACTGCGGCCGTAAGCAAGCTTTTCTAGCCAAAACCCGTTTCATTAAGTACGTTGAACAGCACTTCTTCAAGCAGGGCTGGTCGCTTGATGCCTGCGCAGGTCGGGCCTTAGCCAGCGGCGCCTTTAACCGGGAAGAAACGGTCTGTACCAAGACGCTTTACCATTATGTAGAACGTGGTTTATTACGGGTTAAAACGACGGATCTGCCCGAGTGCTTAAGCCGCAAGACGAAAGCTAAACGAGTACGCCAGCATAAACGCAGATTGGGCCGCAGTATTAGTGAACGGCCTGCTGCTATTAACCAGCGCCGCGAGTTTGGTCACTGGGAGTGCGACTTAGTTTTAGGACATAAAACCAAAGATGACCAGGCCCTTTTAACCCTGTATGAACGCATGACCCGCAAATTCATGATTATCCCGATTAAGGATAAGACGGCGGCCAGCGTGATGGCGGCCTTTAAAACCTTACGCAGCCAATACCAGGAGCACTGGCACGCAGTCTTTAAGACCATTACCACGGATAATGGTTCTGAGTTTGCGGATTTAGCCCAGTTAGAAGAAGCAGCGCAGACGCTGGTTTACTACGCGCACCCTTACACTTCGTGCGAGAAGGGGG